>NZ_JBFROH010000009.1:0-46681 GCF_041471425.1 Vibrio sp. 10N.261.52.C2
TTTAACTGATCGGCATTACCTCGAATGTGAGGGATTTTTTATGTCTGTTATTTGGCGTTAATCGCTTCAAATTGGGAGCGAAAGTTCAAACCACTACTTCGCTACAATCAGCATCAATTCCACACGGCGGTTACACGCCTTGCCTTGCGCAGAAGCGTTCGTACAAGCTGGAACATACTCACCGAAGCCACGAGTATAAATAGAACGACTCGACACATAGTTACTCTCTAATCGAGCCTTCACTTCTTTTGCTCGTTGCTCTGAAAGCGGATCATTGATTCGATCTGTGCCCGTGTTATCGGTGTGCCCTTCAATCACCACATCAATATCTTGGCGCTGAGCAAGGTAGCTGCCTAGCGTATCTAGCCATTGATTATAAGCTGGCTCAGGGAATGCTGAACCTGTTTTAAAGTTCACGTGCTGCTCAAGCTTTACCATCACATGGTTGCCCGGCAACACTTCAAAATCGATACGGTTTTGTCTTAAAAAGACTTCCAGTGGATCGTTAGTCGAAACGCCACGTCCGTAGTTGGTCGTGATGGTTCTGTGTTGATGAGTGCTGCTCTGAATCGAGTAGCCACGATTACTTGCTACATGAGTCGTTTGAACCACACCCCATTCAGGATGCATCAAGTCGTAATCGGTTTGTGGTGCAGTCTCTAGCATGTCACCGCCAAGTAAGTCAGTTGGTGACGTGGCTTCACACCCAGCCAAAGCTATGCTTAACATTATCGCTAAATATCTCATTACTTCACCAACCACTCATGCAGATAAACCATTCACTAATGTCTATATCGGCACCGAGGGAAAAACTTTAGACGAAAAGAAAGCAGAACCCAAAAAAGTGCTGTTGATCACAGTTAACCGTCTACTAGCTTGTCTTCAGCCGCTAGTTCGAACTGTTTGCATTTATTTACCTTATAATTGTTTTCCAATTCGTACTAAATAGTTAGAATCTCACGACTTCTCAACGCTAGAGCAAACATTATGTTTAAACCATTTACTAAATTCATCACAGCACTCGCTGCCGTACTCATTATCGCGGGTTGTAGTGAAACAGACGAGCCACAAAAAGGCGTTCAATACGAAGCGCTTCCTACTGCTCTAACAGAATTTAACTTGTCTCCGATCACTGAAATCTTCTCTCTTAACTGTGGTCACTGCCGTCAAATGGAAAGTGCCATTCCAGAGATTGAATCTCTAACAGACCAAACTATTGGCAAGATGCACGTGACGTTCAACGAAAGCGCTCAAATCAGCGCAATGATCTACTACACAGCAGTGATGCAGCTTGATGCGACGCCTGACCACGCATTCATGGACGACCTATTTGGTGCCGTTCAAATGGGTGCAGATGCAACACCTGAGCAGCGTCAACAAGCACTAGAGACAGCGTTTACTTCTCGTGGTTTGGTTAGCCCATACCAGCTGAATAAAGAACAGCAAGTCGCTCTTTTCGACTACGTTAAGCAAGCAGAAGAGATCTCAGTAAAAGGTCAGATCAACTCAGTACCAACCTTTATCATCAACGGTAAATACCAAGTACTAACAGCAGGTCACCAAGACGTTGCTGGCATTGCAAAAACGATCAACTACCTTTTGACTCAACCATAATCACGGCTTTAGTCAACTGATTAACACATTTTGTATTAACTACGAAATTCAGCACTCAATATAAATAGGTTTTACTATGTCTAAATTTGTCATCCCGGTCATTGTCTTTCTTTTGGCGGGTTTCATGATTTACCGTACTTGGACGAATCATAAGTCTGGCGGAGAAAACTTCGAACAAGGCCAACAATTTCTAATTGAAAACGGCACTAAAGAAGGCGTGATTACGACTGAAAGCGGTCTTCAATACCTTGTTCTTGAAGAAGGTACAGGCACAGAGCACCCAACTAAGAACAGCAAAGTAACGGTTCACTACCACGGTACGCTAATCGACGGCACTGTTTTCGACAGCTCTGTTGAGCGCGGCGAGCCAATCTCATTTGCTCTTAAGCAAGTAATTAAAGGCTGGCAAGAAGGTTTGACTTACATGGTTGAAGGCCAAAAAGTTCGTCTATTTATTCCAAGCACTCTAGCTTACGGTAAAGGCGGTTCAGGCCCTATCCCACCATCATCGACTCTGATTTTTGATGTAGAACTCATCTCTATCAAATAATCGAAGTTACTGATTTAAGCCCCAACATACGCGCTATGTCGGGGCTTTTTTATATCTGAACATTTGAAGCCTCTTTAGATATTGAGCTATTTAGCTACTGTAACAACGACCAAATATACCCTCGAAAACCGACCACTAGACGACTGGTCTAATTTAACTTATAGTACCGCCCATGAACGAAAAAACGAATGACACACGCCTGCATGTTTTAGATGTTGGCTACCAATTAATAGTGAACAACGGCTTTAACGGCGTTGGCTTATCGCAATTGCTTAAAGAAGCGGACGTGCCGAAAGGGTCGTTTTACCACTACTTTAAATCGAAAGAGCAATTTGGCGAGGCTCTGATCCAGCACTATTTTGAGACCTACATCAGCAGAGTTGAAACTATTTTGGTTCATGGTGAAGGCAACCATTACCAGAGAATTGTCAGTTATTTCACTCGATGGTCACAGATTGAAAACGGCACCTGCAATGCTCATAAATGCTTGGTCGTTAAACTCAGCGCGGAAGTTTCTGATCTTTCTGATCCTATGCGCCAAGCGCTATTAAAGGGTGCAGAAAAAGTGACGAATACCATCGAACAGTGCATTGTCGGCGGTATTGAAGATGGCTCCATAAAGGTTGAAGAGAGCCAAGAAGCAGCTCAGAACCTATACTCAATGTGGTTAGGCGCCAGCTTATTGAGCAAGCTGAGCCAAAGCTCACATAGCTTACAGTCAGCTTTGAGCCTTACCGAACGAATTTTAAAAGGTGAAAGCTAATAACGCGCAGCGCGCTTTATTGGCTTTAACTTAAAAAAATCACCCGCCCTCTTATCAATTTGATGACGGCGGGATTTTTAGACAACAAGACTAGACGACTGGTCTAATTCTAAATGTATAAAATACACAATTAAGGACATCCAATGACTCAACAAGACAATCGCCGAATCGTATTGGCTTCTCGCCCAGTTGGCGCACCGACTCAAGACAACTTCCGTTTAGAGACAATAGCTGCGCCAAGCATCAAAGACGGCGAGATGTTACTTCGCTCAGTTTACCTTTCTCTAGACCCATACATGCGTGGTCGTATGAGCGATGCTAAATCCTACGCAGATCCCGTTGCGATTGATGAAGTGATGGTAGGCGCAACCGTATGTCAGGTTGAAGAATCAAACCACGCTGATTACGAAATTGGCGAGTGGGTACTGGCTTACACAGGTTGGCAAGATCTTGGTGTGTCTAACGGTGAAGGCCTTATCAAACTAGGTAAAGAACCAACGCACCCTTCTTACGCGCTTGGCATCATGGGTATGCCTGGTTTTACTGCTTACATGGGCTTGCTTGATATCGGCCAACCTAAAAAAGGCGACACGCTAGTCGTTGCAGCAGCAACAGGTGCTGTAGGCGCAACCGTTGGACAAATCGGCAAACTAAAAGGCTGTCGTGTTATCGGCGTTGCAGGCGGTCAAGAGAAGTGTCAGTACGCGAAAGAGATTCTTGGCTTTGATGAATGCATCGACCACAAAGCTGACGACTTCGCGGAGCAATTGGCTAAAGCCTGTGACAACGGCATCGACGTTTACTTTGAAAACGTTGGCGGCAAGGTATTCGATGCAGTAATGCCTCTGCTTAACACAGGTGCTCGTATTCCTGTGTGTGGCCTTATCTCTCAATACAATGCGACTTCACTGCCTGAAGGACCAGATCGTATGTCTAGCCTGATGGGTATGCTGCTTGTTAAAAGAATTAAGATGCAAGGTTTCATCATCTTTGATGACTACGCACACCGTTACAACGAATTTGCTGTTCAAATGACAGAATGGTTGTCTCAAGGCAAGATGCACTATCGTGAGCACCTGGTTGAAGGTCTAGAAAATGCGCCACAAGCATTCATGGGCCTATTGGAAGGTCAGAACTTCGGTAAGCTTGTTATCAAAACGAACGAAGCTAAATAAATTCAATAAACTGAACCCGTTAACTAGGTAGAATCATGATTACTTTGCATCACCTGAATAAGTCGCGCTCAAAGCGCATCATCTGGCTATTGGAAGAGCTTGGGGTAGATTACCAAATCAAACCCTACCAACGAGACAGTGTCACTTTTCTTGCACCACCAGAACTCAAATCCATTCACCCATTGGGTAAATCTCCTGTCATTGAAGACGATGGCGTCGTGATCACTGAATCTGGTGCTATCACGGAATACCTTATCGACAAATACGGTCAGGGTAAGTTCGCACCTACACGCGGCACCGCAAACTACGTTGAGTATTCGCAATGGCTTCACTTCGCTGAGAGTTCAGGTATTTTGCCAATGCTGCTTAAGATCTTTGTAATGAAGGACGGCTGCGAAACTAACTTCCTAGGCGGTTATGCAGACGATGAAAACCAAAAGATCCTCACTTACGTGAATAATGCACTTGAAGGTAAAACCTACTTGGTTGCAGACACACTAACAGGTGCAGATTTTATGATGTCGTTCATCGTAGAAATCGTTGGTAACTTTGGTGCAACTGCGCTTTACCCTAACATCGCTAAATACGGTGAACTTTTAAAGAGCCACCCTGCTTACCAAAAAGCTGAGCAAGTAGAGCTAGAACACTCGAACTGATCGAGTTTCACTCAAACACGTGCTTGCTAGAGTAAACACAAGAAACTAAATGAAGCCAAAGCCGATTTATCTTCTGCTTTGGCTTCTCATTTGTCTTCATTTCGACAACAATACCGAACTCTAACTGAACAGCCATAGAGTTTGATCTTAATGCCAACAAACGTCGCTCAATACACACCTCTGCACCTAGCAAACACGAATGTCGATTTAGCGCTACCGACTCGTTTTACGTTTCCGTATTACTATACCCCGCACCCTGTGTGTGAATTCGCTATGCTGCAGCTTCAGCAATCACTTGTCGACTGTGGTGTGAATGAAACCTCGCAAGGTAATCTCTACGCTGTGCTTCTTGTTCAGAATCCAACCACACAAGGGTTAGGTTACCTTTCTGCGTTTTCAGGCTTGCAGTTAGATCCGGCTTTGGTCTCTCAGTTAAACAACATTCACTTTGTTCCACCAGCCTTCGATTCAAAACAGTTTCAATCTCAAAACAGTGCGAACCTTGCTCGACAATTGCAGCTCTCGGACGACATTGAAAAGCTGCAACAGTCGCACAATCTAGACACATTATTGGCCGAGCTTGAAGGGTTAAAAATCGAATCAGCAAAAGCTATCGAAGCCTTTCAGTTAGCAATGGCCGCAAACAAAGCTCAGCGTAACGAACTCAGAGAACAAGCCAATCAAGAAAAAGCATTAGGGAATCTAGAGTCAGCGGCGAATTTGCTCAAACAACTGGGCAATCAAAGTAGCCAAGAGAAACGTGACCTAAAAGCACTTCGTATTGAGTGGAAACAGAAGATCGCAGAGCGCCAATCACAAATTGATTTGATTGAAAGCGAACTGAAAAACCGTAAGCAAGATCACCAAGCAGTTTCACAACAGTTGGAAACTCAACGCCTCTCTCACTATCGCTTTATCAATCAAGCCAAGCAATCTAAGAATTTACTCGAGTTGCTCGATGGTAAAGACGCGCTTGAAGGCTCTGGTGACTGCTGCCTACCAAAGCTGCTTAACTTCGCCTTTGAACACGGGTTCAAGCCGTTAGCTTTGTCTGAATTTTGGTGGGGATTACCACCTACAGACATCATTCGACAACACGCAAACCTCTACCCTGTTTGTCAGAGTAAAAGCTTTGAGATCCTCGAACACCAGTTAAGTGGCATAGAGCTAGAAGATAACCCGCTTATCGTGAACCCTGCGGTTGGTAAGTCTTTTAATATTGTTTATGAAGACGATGAAATCGTAGTCGTCAATAAGCCAGAAGAGTTCTTGTCGGTTCCCGGTAAGTTCATCGAAGATTCAGTTTATACCCGCATAAAAGCGCGTTACCCGGATGCGACTGGTCCTTTGACTATCCATAGGTTGGATATGTCGACGTCAGGTTTGTTGATCTTGGCACTCACGGCGGAATCAAACAAGCATATTCAGAAGCAGTTCATTAATAGAACCGTAGAGAAACGCTACACCGCTTTGTTAGATGGCGAGATAACGGGCGAATCTGGCAATATCAGCCTTCCTTTGCGCGGCGACATCACGGACAGACCAAGACAACTGGTTTGTCACCAACACGGCCGAAATGCAGAGACCCATTGGCAAGTGGTTAGCACTCACAATGGCAAAACCAAGGTTCACTTGTACCCTAAAACAGGGCGAACCCACCAGCTGCGAGTGCACTGTGCTCATCCATTAGGGCTTGGTGTACCTATTCGTGGTGACGACTTATACGGATACAAACGCGAGCGCTTACACCTGCACGCTGGCTACTTAAAGTTGATTCACCCGACAACCGGTGAATGGATGGAGTTTGAAGTGCCTTCCGAGTTCTAAACTCTAACTTATCGAGCTAAGACTCTTATCTCACTCAATATTTGATCTCATAAAACGCATCAAGGTTCTACAACTGCTTAAGGTATAGAACCCTGATATTTAATTTTAATGTGGTTATCACAGTTCATTAGCGTACTTTAGTTACTGAGTTCAATACTGCAGACGCCTAGCCCATCACATCTTTGCGCTGGTCAACACATTCGAAAGAGCCCATTTCGAACTCGCGACAGATCCATGGTCGGTTTTCGTAGATAGTACACATCAGTGTTTCTCTATCTACCGCAGAACACCAGCCGTCGTCTAAGCGCTTCATGGTTTCACCGCCCCATTCATCATAAGCGATGTGCTCTTCAGGTACGCCCGTATCTGTGATGATCATAACCTCTAAACGACAACAGCATGC
This sequence comes from Vibrio sp. 10N.261.52.C2, assembly GCF_041471425.1. Lineage (NCBI taxonomy): Bacteria > Pseudomonadati > Pseudomonadota > Gammaproteobacteria > Vibrionales > Vibrionaceae > Vibrio > Vibrio sp. 10N.261.52.C2. Next base: position 6,989 of record NZ_JBFROH010000009.1, read on the forward strand.
CTGACAATTTGCACAGGTTACTTCGGGTTCGATTACGTTCTTTATATCTATCGTCATAAGTGACTACACTGCTAAATTTTGCGTATAGTAATCGAAACCGCCCGCTACGGCTAATAAAGATAGTGCGGCGCGGCGTTTTCATTGATGTAGAAATAACAAAGGGCGCTGTGATTCACTCACAACACCCATAATATTTCGACTTTTAGCGCGGCTTATCGCCACAGGCTCTATTTAGAACAGGCTCGCGAAGAACAGCTTAACGTAGTCTATTAAACGATTGAACAAACCGCCCTGTTCAACCGCTTCAAGCGCGATCAAAGGCTGAGTTTGAACATCTTCGCCATCAACGGTGTAATGAACCACACCTAGAGTTTGACCTTCTGCAATTGGCGCTTTCAGTTCAGAGTTAAGCTCGATAGATGCAGTCAGCTTTTTACTGTCTGACTTAGGCAACGTAATGAACGTGTCTTCTGCCACACCTAATTTCAATGTGTCTTGCTCACCAAACCATACCTTCTCTTCAGCCACTTGATCGCCGCCTTTATGCGGGTTTAGTGTATCGAAGAAACGGAAACCGTAGCTCAACAGCTGTTTGCTGTCTGATTCACGGCTCTTAACGCTTGATGCGCCCATCACAACCGCGATAAGTCTCATCTCACCTTGTGTCGCTGAACTCGCCAAACTGTAGCCAGCACCAGAGGTGTAGCCCGTTTTCATGCCATCAACGGTTAAGCTTCTATCACGCAACAAGCCATTACGGTTGTGTTGAGTGATGCCGTTGTAACTGAAAGAGCGTTCGCTGTATAAGCCATACACATCCGGTAAATCACGAATAATGGCACGACCGAGTAACGCGATATCGTAAGGAGTCGAATAGAGGTCGTCTGCATCCAAACCATGTGCATTGGCAAAATGGGTGTTTTCTAGCTTCAGAGAGGTAGCCCAAGAGTTCATCAGGTCAACGAATGCATCTTGTGAGCCTGCAACATGCTCTGCAATCGCAACGCTAGCATCATTACCGGATTGAATAATCAAGCCACGATAAAGATCCATCATTGCTACATCGGTGTTTACTTCGATGAACATTTTTGAAGAGTCTGGGAAGTTCTTCGCCCACGCGTTCTCACTGATTCGTACCTGATCATCAGCAGAGATGTTGCCTCGCTTCATCTCTTGACCTGCCACATAACTGGTCATCAGTTTGGTCAAGCTTGCTGGGTTTAACTTCGTATGTGCGTTTTTTTCTACCAGCACATCACCAGAATTAAAATCAATTAACACATACCCTTTTGCGCCTAGGCTAGGTGGGCTTGGTACTATAGAAGGTGCTGCGATAGCTGCATTACTTACCATCGCGGCGTTACTTACAATGAATATACTTAATAGAGGGAGAGAGTATTTGGAAAACAGTTTCATTGAATCAAACCTAAGTTAACGTTTTGAGCAGTATAGACAAATGCTAGCAAAAGAAGCGCGAACTTTACGTTGCTTTACGTATTTGTACCATTCGTTACAAATAAAAAAGTATAATCTGCGATCTGACCATATTTTCCACAACTAATATTTACTCCACGAATGCATTCAACGCCTAATGCTATCGCTCAGGCATGCGTCTAAATAACATTTCAACAAAGCCAGTAATACGCTGTTTGCTCTCGCTTGGCTCTAAATCAGGTTGGATGCCAGACTGTGCTAATGCTTGCCATTGTACGACCTCTGAGTTAGGTACGAAAAACGCAATGTACAACGACCCTTTCTCCGCGACTTTACCTTCACCATCGTAAAATGGCACACCAGTAGATAGCCTAATCGCATCGAAGATAGACTCATCGTTCAGTTCCGATTCTTCCGCTAATCCAAAGCCTACAACAACATCACCGACACCATCCTGCTTTAACTGATAACCTTTACTTGAGAGCTGTTCTTGAATCGAATCACGCACTAAATCGGTTACCACGGTTTCATCGTATTTTTGAGAAAGGTAAACCTTTTCTGACTCAGGGTGCCAGGAGTACGTCATCACGCCGTGTTTCATGAAACCAAAGTCACCGCTAGTGACCACACCATAATTGTGTGTGGGTGGTATTTCTTGCGTAGAGCATGCGGTCAGCCCAATAGCCATCAAAGCCAATAGTGCTGCTTTTTTTATGCTTTTTGTTGCACAAATGGATCGTTTTATCATTCGAGGCTTCCTTACCTATATAAGAATAACTATCAATTCAACCTCCAACATAAATAGTAATTATGTTAATAGAAAGGTCATTAAACGTTTGCGTAATCGCTAACCTTCACCTCTGTCTGTTTTGGGGGTTTAATCACAAAAACAGAGTTGGTATAGTTCTCCCCGTTAAACAAAACCAGACCATTCGAGGCACGGAGCTTCCTCAATCATCTCATGAAGAGAAGAATTGGTACCGACAAAGTATCGGCAAATTTAAGAGGGTCAAACAATGGAATTCAATATGGTTGAAATTTTAGGTTACGCTGCGTCTATTATGGTCGCAATTTCATTAACAATGAAAGATATCGTTCGTCTGCGTGTCCTTAACTTTATTGGCTGTGCACTCTTCACAGCATACGGCATCATGATTGACGCATGGCCAGTTGCAGCCACCAACGGCTTTATCGCTTGTGTAAACATCTACTTCCTTGCAAAAATGCAAAAGGAAAAAAAAACGGAAGCGATGAAAGCAGCGAAAGCTTAAATTAACGATTAGCCTTTCAAATAATTCTGAAAAAGCCCAAATAGAGCGATCTATTTGGGCTTTTTTGTGTTTGTCGTTCTCAAGAGCTCGATTTGTGTGAACAAAACTTTTCAATTCAATGAGGCTTTCAACCGATCATATGTAAGCAACGTGATATTCGTTCTCTCGATACGCTTGAGTGTTGTTACGTCCACTCTCTTTTGCTTGATAAAGCGCTTTGTCGGCTTTATCGATAGCGGTTTCAATGTCAGTCAGTGCTTGAGCATGGCAACAACCAGCGCTGATTGTTACTGGCGACACTAAGCCTTGAAGTTGCTCAACACATAACCGTAACGCCTCTGATAATTCGAATAACTCATGTTCATCACAATCAAACGTCACCAAAATAAACTCTTCACCGCCATAGCGCGCAATCAAGCGACGACGATTAACAAATCTCTTAAGTGACTTTGCGACCGCACAGATAACCCTATCGCCTTGAGCATGACCATATTGATCGTTGACCCGTTTGAAATGGTCAATATCAAGCAAAATGACGCCGACATTCGTTATCGGATAAGGTGACTTCTGAGTAATTTTCAGTTTTAGCTGCTCGATAAAACTCCGTCGACTAGGAAGCCCAGTAAGGTAATCGAGGCTAGCCACATCTAAGAGCTTTAAGTGACGATGTCGCAAATAAAGCACCAGAACAACAATGATACTCAGTAGACTAACAACCAACGTCATCAAACTTGCCAACAACAAGCTGTGGTTTTTGTTGAGCTCTTGTTCTAAGACACCAGCAGAAATAACCCAATTAAGATACGGATAAAACTTGTAGAAGATGTTTTTACTCGTCGTGCCATCTGCCGTAGAGATAGAGTAACTAAAGTGACCTTCAGGTTCATCGGCGACTTTATCGATAAGCAACTCTGAAGAGTCATCAATCAAGGTTTTTAAGTGCTCGTGTTCAAAGTTAGGTTGAAGGACTAACGTGCCTTGTAAATCAACGATATATACATAGCCACTATCGCCATACGAGTACTTTCTCAATTTGTCTTTAAGTGCTTCGAGATCAACCAGGTACATCAGTTCATCTTTATAGGTGGTCGCCACCAATGTATTGCCACTCGGTAGCCTCACTGAATATGCGACCTTCGCACGCTTGCCAACTTCATGTGGATTGGCGTGCGAGTATTGGGTCATTCCAGACTGTAAGCTCAGTTGTTGTTGAATATGGGTTAAATGCGCGCGATTTTTCCCTTGTAAAAACGGGTGATATAGATGAATACCTTGTGGTGACATCAGGTAGATATAACCAGACTCTCCAATCACCAATTCGTTGGCAATTCGAATGACTTCTTCAACTTCTTGTTCTGGAGAGACACGCAGTGCGTGAGAGGCGACGGTATCAGTCACACCTTTTAGATAGGTTTTGATCGCTTCGTTGACTGTGGTGTCTACGATGTCGTAACTCGCGTTCACAATAGTACGAAAGAAGAATTGGTTGGATTCTAATAGTGATTCTTTCGTTCGGTTGAATTGAACTGCAGAGAGGAGCAGAGAAACTACGGCCAGCACAATTGAGAAACTAAGAATGTATTTACGTCTGACTTTCAAGATTACCCCGTAGATTTATAATTTCAGGTAACGCTGTGACTTCTCTTATATACAGACTGTTTTATATCATGTTTTTATTTTTTACTGAACGAGTGTCGATATTTTTAAGGGTTTCTATACGTAATCTGTGACTTATAACAAAAACGCCGAACTGGATTCAGTTCGGCTTTTTGATTTTACGTCTAGATTGATTACTTAATTGATACTAATTCCTGATAAATAGACTTAAAAGCATTTGTGTTTATTAACTATTACTACACTCTATTGTCTATAAATAGTTTGCTTAGCATTAAATTAAGAACAAACTTGAGTCCAGCTACCATCGCTACCCGGTTCAGAACTTGTCCACCAGTTTGCTTGGTAAACACTACCGTTGTGAACCACTTGGTCTCCTGTGTTTGCATGGCTTGGGTTACCTGCCCAATCTTTCTGAGGTAAGTCTGGGTAAACCGCTAAACCTGCCGTATCACATGTACCTGGATTGGTGCCACCATCGCCAGGGTTACCGCCACCTGAACTGATATCACCTAATGGTAGATCTGGCTGCTCGAAGCTAAACGCGTAATCAACGCCACCGACATTCACCGCGTAGTTAGCAGGGCCAGAAATTGGCAAGTAATACACCATGTCTAACTCATACACACCGCCAGCAGGAAGCTCTTCCCATGTCGGCAACGTAAACGCCACTCGGTGCATGGTTCCATCTAGTCCACCGATGTTATCCGCGCGAGTATGACCTGAAGCAATCACGGTCAAACCACCACCCGATTGATCTTTCGCGTTATCAGGTGCAGATACTGGGATATCGAATTGGAACTCAGTTCCACCCGGAAGAGCTTGCCCTGTGTTGTTCGTGAACGTGATCTTAGGGTTGATTGGGTAGTTTTGGTCACCGACTTTGAAGCCACCAACCGATACCGCGATATCTAGCGCTTCTGTTGGAATAGCACCCGTCGCTACTTTGTTTCCATATGGTGTTGCAGACTTAAACTTATCGTAGATAGCTTTCGTCATGGTGTTACCCATGTGGAACTCACCGTTACCGCTGTTACACGCTTGCTCAGTCGTATCGATAGAGCTTCGGTTGCCATTCGCATCGAGAACATAACAGTTATAATCCCCTGCTAGTTCCCAGAACATAATGCCGCCGATCTCTTTGTCGATAACGTAGTCCGCTTTCACGTCGATAGACTGTTTATCTTCTGTTGAAAGGAATACGCCCTTCTCTGCGTTCCACAACCAAGGGGCAACCGCCACACTGTCGTAGTTTCTCGTGTAAGTGCCCGTTAGAACATCTGAAGGATCATTCACAGGATCAAGCTTGTAAGCTTCAGCGTAAGAGCCCCAAATACCCTTCTCTAGGTTCTTCGCGTGCCACATAGGGTTAGAACCCGCGCCCATTTCGTTACCTTTTGGATCGGTATCGTGCCACATGTTGTCGATACCAATAGCGCCATGGCCACAGTTGTTTTTCTCGCCTTCACCCGTACCCGCTGAACATTCAGATTGGTTTGGCAGTGCTGCTCGGCCCCAAAGACCATTCTCACCACCCGTTACGCCTTGCCAACCACGAGTGTAGTAAGGCACACCGATGTTAATACGGCCTGCTGGCATAGAACCACGGAAGTAATGGTAAGCCCAATCCGTGTTCAGATAACCAATACCACCGTAAGCCGCCGTGTCGTATACGTTCCACTGCGCTAGCTCTGAATCTTTACCCGTATCAAACAAGGCTGCGTTATGACCTACGTGATCGTTCCACGCACCGTGAAGGTCGTAAGACATGATGTTTACGTAATCGAGGTACTTGGTTACATCGAATGTTTCCATACCGCGTAATAGGTAACCAGAAGAAGGCGCTGCGATCGTTAACATGTAGTGATTGCCATCTTGCGCAGACGCCGCATCGAGCTTCTCACGTAGCACTTTCATCAACACTTGGTACGACGCCCACAGGTATTGACGACGCGGCTCCATGAAGTCTTTGTCGTATGGGTTACCTGCGCCAGCCATAGAAGTTGGGTATTCGTAATCGATATCTAGACCATCGAACTGGTACTTACGCAGCATTTCGACCGCTGAAGTCGCGAATGTTTCGATACCTTGATGGTTGATAGAACCATCAGCATTGGTCGTCATGGTGTAGAAACCACCATCAGCCACGCGGCTGCCATCAGTCGCGAAGTGACCACCTGTTTCAGCCCAACCACCGATTGAGATTAACGTTTTCACGCCGTGTTTTTTCTTCGCTGTCGCTAATGCACCGAAGTGACCTTTGAAGCCTAATGCCGGATCAACTTCCACACCCGGCCACTCTTTACCAACCGCTGCGTTATTTGGATCGTTTACATCACCGACGTTTACTTTGCCATCTGAACCGATGCTCACGAAAGCGTAGTTAATGTGTGTGAGTTGTTCCCAAGGAATATCATTTACTAGGTAAGCAGCTTGTGGATCATCCCCTGCACGCCAACTTGTGAAGTAACCAATGACACGACGGGGATGGTCTGCGCCCATTTTCTCACGGCCTTCATCATCGTAAATTGTACAGTAAGGAACATCGACACCTTGAGTTTGATATAAGCCATCAGGGCGACATGTGCTCACTGTTGGAGCGCCGTTCACGGTCAAAGATGCCAACGCAGAATCTTCAGTCGCACCTTGGTCGTCTGTTGCTTTCGCGTAAACCGCTAAAGAACCCGCTTGAGTTGTTGTGTAATCTAACGTGTAAGGGCTCGTTGCAGCAGTGCCCACAAGAGCACCCGCTACGTAGAAATCAACCTTATCAACCGTGCCATCGCTATCTGCTGCCGTTGCTGTCAGTGTGACTACACCACCAACATCAACAGATGTCACTGAAAGTGCAACTGAAACTGTCGGTGCTTCATTCCCTGGTTGTGCTGAATCAACAGAAACAGAAACCGCACTTGCAACACTTGCTGCGCCTTCATTATCCGTTGCAACAACAGAAACCTGATGATTACCCGACGTTGCAGCCCAAGTCGCTTCGAAAGGTGCCGCTGTGACTACCGCAACAGATGCGCCATCAACAAAGAACTCAACCGAAGCCACACTGCCATCAGAATCTAGTGCTGTTGCACTCAATACAACATTATCGCCTTCAGTAATCACGTCAGAAGCAGAGGGTGCCGTTAATGAAGCCGTTGGTACTTCATTTGGCGTACCGCCACCTCCGCCACCACTACACACATCAATCTTTTTCCATTGTGCATAGTCACCCTCAAATTGGCTCGGGTTGTTATTTTGATTCCAGTAATTCGCTGAGTACGCGCTGCCGTCATGTGAAACCTGATCACCACCGGTGTACACCGTGGCGGAATCCCACGCTTCTAACGTTGAACAATCCACAGCCGCGTAGCTGTTGAACGCCATTAAGCATGACGCGGTGAGAGTACTGAGTGTAAAAACCTTCTTGGCCACTCTTCCTTGGTTTAGGTGCATGTTAGCTGTCCCTTAAGTTATTGTTTCAAGATGCTTAATTTAAGTGTCATATTTCTCATCACTTAAATCTCTTCGCAAAACAACTGTAGGTAACAGTGCCAATTTAACACCTAAAATATTCGATATTTATAAAATGACTCGCATTAATTTGTTTATAGCATGCAATGAGTCGACACTTATTTTGCACGAACAACTAATATTAAATTTATTTCGGTACGCTAAAAAATATCGCCTAATTCGTATCCTTAATTACAAAACTCTATTCATATCTGCTTTATTTGTTCGTTCTGAAATTTCGTTTTAAAACTAACCAAAAGGGATTGATTTCGCCGTAGAACTGATTTCTTTTCTAAATTTGCCCACTTTTCCTTAACAATTGTGGTAGTATCGCGGATTTTTTTGACGAACCTCACATTTCCAATGCAAGTGTGGGAGAAATACATAGGCTCGAAAGAGCCAAATATAGCGAAGAAATAATGTCCAACTTGACGCAAGTCGCCAACGAAAACATCAACGCAGAATCTACTTCTATCGATTTCAATAAAGCTCAATCTTTGGGTGAAAAACTGGAACTCGGAAACCCAGTCTTTTGGCTTAGTGGCAGTTTTTTAACCCTCTTTGTCATCCTAGCCTTCACCAACACCTCCGTGTTGTCCGAACTTGTAAACATCGGCTTTAGTTATTCAACTAAGTGGTTCGGTGCTTTCTGGCAAGTCCTACTACTTCTCAACTTCATTATCGGTTTAGTGCTTGCACTAGGTCGCACCGGCCACGTTCGCTTAGGAACGCTTGCCCTACCTGAAATGACCACCTTTAAATGGATGTCTATCGTCCTATGTACGCTGCTAGCCGGCGGTGGTGTGTTCTGGGCAGCCGCAGAGCCTATCGCTCACTTTGTTTCAGCTCCGCCACTGTATGGCAACGCAGATCCTCAAGCGATGGCGTTCAATGCTCTATCACAATCTTTCATGCACTGGGGTTTCCTTGCATGGGCAATCTTAGGTGGTTTGTCTTCCATCGTGTTAATGCACTTGCATTACGACAAAGGCCTTCCTCTTAAGCCTCGCACTCTGCTTTACCCAGTACTTGGCGACAAAGCGATTAACAGTTGGGTTGGTAACGTTGTCGACGCATGCAGCATCGTGGCTGTAGCCGCAGGTACTATCGGCCCTATCGGCTTCCTTGGCCTACAAATCAGCTACGCACTGAGCGAACTGTTTGGCATTTCAGACAGCTTTGCAACTCAAAGTGTTGTTATTATCTTTGCTATCGCAATGTACACGCTTTCTGCTTTGAGCGGCGTGAACAAAGGTATCCAACTGGTAAGCCGTTACAACATCATCTTGTCTGTGTGTCTAATCGGCTACATCCTTCTTGTTGGCCCAACGAGCTTCATCGTTGATGGCTACCTGCAAGGTATGGGCGAAATGGTTGATAACTTCATCCCAATGGCGCTATACCGCCAAGATACAGCGTGGCTAGGTGGTTGGACGGTATTCTTCTGGGGTTGGTTCTTAGGTTATGGCCCAATGATGGCTATCTTCATTGCTCGCATCTCACGTGGCCGTACTATTCGCCAAATGATCGTTTCTATCAGCATCGTTGCACCGCTTGTAACGTGTTTCTGGTTCAGCATCGTTGGTGGTAGTGGTCTAGCGTTTGAATTAGAGAACCCAGGTGTGATTTCTAGTGCGTTCGAAGGCTTCAACCTTCCGGCGGTTCTTCTAGCAATTACCGCGCAACTGCCGTTCCCAACTCTGATTGCAATTCTGTTCCTGATCCTGACGACCACGTTCATCGTGACAACAGGTGACTCAATGACTTACACCATCAGTGTGGTAATGACGGGTACGACAGAGCCAAACGCAGCGGTACGTACTTTCTGGGGTATCATCATGGGTGCGGTAGCGATCGCACTTATCTCAATGGGTTCAGGCGGCATCTCCGCTCTACAGTCGTTCATTGTAATCACAGCGGTTCCGGTATCGTTTATCTTGCTCCCGTGTCTATGGCACGCGCCGAAGATCGCGAAGCAGATGGCAAGAGATCAAGGTATCGCTTAATACCTGACCCGATTTAGTTTCGGGTAGCGTAGAACACTAAAAAGCCACTCAAGTGATTCACCTGAGTGGCTTTGTTTTATCTGTTCGTTACTTCTATCTACGAAGCTTATTTCAATCGATAGTTCGGCTTATTGAAACTTTTCACCCGCAGCAACCATAAACGACATCTCAACCAGTAGCTCAGGATTAGCAAGTTCTGCTTTCACGCATGCACGGCTTGGCGCGCAGCCTTCAGGGAACCACGCTTCCCAAACTTCATTGAGTACATCAAAGTTAGCGAAATCCGTGAGATAAATAGTCACTGACAATACGCGAGATTTGTCGCTGTCTACCAAACTCATCATTTCTTCGGCTTGTTCGAAGATTTGCTGAACCTGACTCTTAATTCCTGCTGTTGTATCCGTCTCTGCCACTTCCACAAAGCTTGCAATACCGTTAAAAACAGTTACATCAGACCAACGTTTGGTCGGGTTAATTCTATGAATTTTCACTGGTTATACTCTTCTTATAATTAGGGTGAACATCAGCGTAATCTAATCCAAATCGCGAATATTGAAAACAAAAATTGGAAAACTCGCGGTACCTTTTGAACAGCACTATCGCTTCCCCATTGCTTTGGTTCTCAACATCACTAGCCTTTAAGCCCCTATCGAGACAATAAGTCGCCACGTGTCAAATCTCTAGATAAATATATTAATTATTATTCTCAATGCGAAATTTAATCTGAACTCTTGCGGTCATATTCAAGGATTTTATTAAATGGAGTACTTTTATGCATGTTCAAACCTATGATTTAAAACAGAGTAATGTGGGATATAACCTTGGAGTGGTTGGAGTAGCATTAGTGCTCGCTTGGATTGGAATTTATAAGTTTACGCCAACTGAAGCGATGCTCATTGAACCGCTAATCGCGAATCATCCTGCAATGAACTGGCTTTACAATCTGTTCTCAGTACAAGCTGTGTCTAACATGGTGGGTGGCGCGGAGATCATCGTCGCGATTGGATTGATCGTTGGATTTAAGAAGCCGACAGTAGCTTTCTACTCAGGCATTGCTGCATCGGCTATCTTTGTTGTGACACTTAGCTTCCTGATTACAACGCCAAACGCTTGGAAAGTATCGGATGGCATCTTAGTCACTAACTTCTTCCTAGTGAAAGACATCCTGTTTTTGGCAATCGCAATTAGCGTAATCGAACGCAATAAACCTCAGAAGTAACTGTATAACTAGAAGTGGCCATAACCCTAGAAGTAACCTTAAACCTTGAAAATAAAGGCTCGAAGCTGGCTAGAAGGACGCTGCCAGCTTCTAATGTAAAAGGCACTGATAGTCACCTAGTCAGCTAACACCTTACGATAATAATGAGCATCTTGATGTTCTCCTTTGAACACCGCGTAGTTCTCAACATGCTCGACCAATTCAAAACCTGTATTGGATAAGATTTTGTTGGAACCGACATTGCCCACTAGCGCATAGGCATCAACATATTTAAGGTTGGTCTGTTCCTCCATATAGAGTAGAAACTGCTTTACTGCGTTAGACGCAACGCCTTTTGAAGCAAAGGAACGACCTACTCGATAGCCTAGCTCCCCACTTTCACGGTTACAGTCAATACCACGAATGTTGATTCTTCCACAGACAGTGCCATTGGCATCTTTGATCAACATAGGGATCATCTCTACGTTTTCATATTCAGTCAGAAAGTCAGTGATTTGCTCGGCCACACCCTCATTGGAATAGAAACGGTCTTCCCTAGCTGGAACAAATTGCTCAAACCACTCTCGATTTTCGACCTCAAAATCCAAGAGCGCACTTGCGTCACTCGGTTGAAGTAAGTGTAAAAATACATCCATGACAAATACTCTAATGTTTCCCTAAAAAGCCGCACCTTATGATTCATGAACCACGGCTTATTAATACGGTTACGGTAAACCTCTCAATTTCTTGGCTGGGTTACCTGCGTAGATACCTTTTTCGGTGATGTCTTTCGTTACCACACTGCCCGCGCCGATTACTGCACCTTCGCAAATGCTGACAGACAGAACCGTAGCGTTAGAACCGATCGTGACGTTGTCAGCTATCAAGGTACGCCCCCAACTTTCAGGATTAGGATCTGGCTTGCCCTCTTTGAATAAGTCGTTGGCAAACATGACTCCGTGACCAACAAAGCAGTCACTTCCAATGGTCACATACTCACAGATAAAGGTGTGAGATTGAATCTTGCTTCTCGCACCTATCACGGTGTTCTTTTGAATCTCAACAAAGGGGCCAACGAACACATCATCTTTAAGCTCACAGCCATAAACGTTACTTGGCTCGATGATAGTGACATTCTCGCCACAGGTAATATCAGTAATCTGTGACTTTAATACTCTTGGACTTGCCATACTTCACTTCCTCTCGACATTAGCGTCACAATTCAACCTAAGAGATTGTGCCGTAAGCATTAAAGTGCAGCAAATAGATATGTTGAGAGTTGGCAATGGATCAGAAATTCTGCATAAATTAAAACAGTCCTACCAGCACAACTGACAACAGCACCCCACCGATAAAACTTGGGGCGTGGAATGGCTGAGCTTTAGATCTAACGTACTCTTTTTGAAGGTCTTCTTGATAAGTTTTAACGGCGAGTTCTTTTACGTAGTTATTTTGCATAATAAGCTCCTTCTTAATCAGTAAGAGAAGCTTAAGACTTGAAGTTAGGTTGAGGTAAAGCAAAAAATCAGATTAATTGAACACTTTATTTTTGTTACTCGAGGATTACCCTGAACACATCGTTATTCACGCCGCCAACATCTACTAACTCTCCCGGTTTCATTAGAAGCGAGGTGTTAAGCTGTCGTGTTGAACGTGGCTCTTTTGTTTCTCGAATCACTAACATATCGACAAAATAGCCAGAGTCTTTCTTTGATATTGAGCCCGAAAACGTAACGCTTTCAACCCTATCGGCAAGGACTGAATTGAATGTTTTATCCTCTAAAACACCTGCGGCGATGGATGTATCACCATAAAATAGCGTGATGGTTGTTGGGTCGGGTACCAACTCTTGATTGGACGAACACCCTATTAGGGTAAGGCATAGCAGTAAAATGGCTCGAAATTGCATAAACTGGTTTTCTTTATTACGTTAAGCGTCTGTTTTTCATATTAAAACACTTCAACCTTATAAATACCATGTTTACGGGATAAGCTTAGGTGTGTCGCTTCGATGGACTTGAGTAATGAAGTGAACGGATCAGATCTCGGCCTGTTGAGTTTGCTCCCTATTTGGAAGCTAAACCGAGATCTGATCGATATTATCGAGAAGGGTTCAATTGATTTATGCAACAACGTCTTGTGGAGGTGTCCCTTCACAGTTAGAAACGACAGCATCAATTTGTACTAAAGCATTCATTGGGATTTCTGAAACCCCGACTACCGTTCTTGCAGGCAGCTCAGCATTAAAGAATGTGGTGTAGACTTCGTTTACCACATCAATATCTGAAATATCCTTAAGTTGAATATTAATTTTCACCGTATCGTCCATGCTATGGTCAACGCTTTCAATTATCGCCTTAATATTGTTTAAACATTGTTCAGCTTGTTCTTTTGCACCACCAGCAACAATTTCATTTGTTTTCGGATCTAAAGGTAATTGGGCTGAAATATGATTGTAGTGAGAGAAAGCAACAGTATGCGAATAAGGCATGAATGGTGCAGAAACAGTATTATTGGTTTCAATAACCAGTAAGCGAGTGTCTTCAGGTAATTGCGGCGGTGTACCGTCGCCATGTGAAACGGATGTATCAATTTGAATTAAAGCACCCATTAGTAATTCAGTTGCGTTAACAACGGTGCGAGCAGGAACGTAGCTTGGGAAGAATTTAGCACATACTTCATTTACCACTTCCGCATCTGCGATATTTTTTAGGTAGATAGTCGTTTTAACCACATCATTCATGACGTGTCCGATGCTTTCTAAAATAGCTTTAATGTTTGATAGACATTGCGCTGTTTGCGCTTTGATACCACCATCAACCAACTCACCTGTGGCTACATCTATAGGCAACTGAGCTGAAAGATTGTTGTAGTGAGAAAAGGCTGCAGTCTGCGTAGACACAGCACTTTGAGGTGCGTTATCCGTATTTCTTGAGACCTTAATTAGCGCGCAAGGAGCTTGTGGTTTAGTGCCTTCACCGTTAGAAATGAGAGCATCCATTTGAACCAGCGCATCGCTGCTTGGCAGTGCAGTGACACCCACGACAGTGCGTGTTGGAAGGCTGTTGTGGAAGAAGTTTTTGTAAACTTCATCAATAGCATCGATATCAGAAATATTCTTAACGAAAACATTAATCTTCACGACATCATCCATAACATGGTCGATGCTTTCAACAATCGCTTTAATATTATTCAAACATTGTGCTGCTTGATCTTTAATATCACCGATGACTATTTCACCCGTTTTAGGGTCAATCGGAAGTTGAGCAGAAAAGTTATTATAATGAGAAAAAGCGACCGTTTGTGTAGATACAGAATTAATTGGTGCGTTTTCAGTGTTTCTTGAAATTTTAATGATATCGCTACTCATCGGTATTATCCTTTTAATAAAATAGGTATACGTATTTATATTTAACAATCGTATTTGGAAGAATGATTAAAGTAGCGCCATGTTAAGTGAATTATTTTAGGGTAAACGTGATACCCGTCAGACTCTAAGGTGACTATAAATCAGCAAGTTACAGAATAATTAGTCATCACACGACTAAATATCCGTCACATTTGGCTTTATCAACTGCTAAATTCTCTTTAATTTTTAAACTATTCAATAATCCTGAATACTCTCTCAAGTAGTGTGATAAGTAATTTACGAAATTTAGATGCAGTTTGATAGGTTGTTCACACTAAAACTTCGTTAATAGCTAAGTTAGTGAGTTTCTCCCCTATACCTGTGCATAAACTCTTAGGCTATTTAATTAATTATTTTCGAGAGCTTATTTTATATAAGTACGTTAATAATATATTCGAGAATCAAATACCTACAATCTGACAATGCCTATGATTAGATACATTTACTCATATAATTCAACAAATATGAGCAATCGTCACCATAGCTTTTGGCATTATAGCTCTCAACACATAGTTTCGTTGAAAGAAGAACTAAACCGCTCTTGGAGTAGTATTGAAGTGGCGCTTAAATTCGCGGCTAAATTGAGATGGGCTGGAGTAACCGACTCGACGTGCAGCATCACTAATACGAAGGCCTTCTAGTTGAATCAGCTCTTTCGCTTTGTTGAGCCTAACCTTCTTCAAATATTGCAGTGGTGATTCAAAAGTGACATTACGGAATGCATAGTGGAAGGCAGACACGCTCATGTTGGCTTCGTCAGCCAGCGATTGAACAGTGATGGTTTGGTCGTATTCTTCATGCACTTTAGACAGCGCTTTAGCGACACGTGCGTAATGGCCATCATGATGAGCTAAATCAAACAGCACACGCCCTTCTGAACCGGTTAATGCGCGGTAGACAATCTCTGTCACCATCGCATCGCCCAATATATTGGCTTCAATGTCGCAATGCAGCGTTTTCACCAACCGGGTAAAGCTCTCTAGCATTTGCTCTTCCATCGGCGTCGATTCTAAGCCACTCGAGTTCTGTTTGTGCTTGTTGCAATAACTTTCTAAGAAGCCTTGGTCTTCGAGCTTTTTCACTAAGCTATGTAAACGTTGAGAATCAATGCTTATCGACAAGCCAAGCAATGGTTCACCATTAACAGGCAAGGCTTCGCACTCTAACGGCATTGGCACACCCACCACAAGATAATCACCTGCAGCGTAAGTCACTGGCCTTTCACCAATGTAGATGTTCTTTTTGCCCTGTCCGAGCATGATAATGCCAGACTGGTAAGTAAATGGCTGACGCTGATTCCCGCCACTGCTTCGATACAACCACACACCGCTAATTTCAGTTTCTCTGATCCCTTCAAGGTCATCCCAACCTTTGTGTTCAACATAAGACTGTAATAACTGAGCGAGTGTTTTCATAAGTGGCGACTTTCCATTCCAAGTGCTAAGAGTAAGTAAGCTAAAGCAGAGGAAGAATATCAAGTTTGTAGAAATAGGCAATTTATTTGGAGGAACAGCTCTTCATTGACCTAGATTACTGTACTAATATGCAAATATAGAAATTGAGCAATAAACCAAAATAACAAATTTCGCTTTACACAAGGAATCTCTGATGCAATTTACTTACGTTAACCCTACTGTTATCCATTTCGGCCAAGGCCAAATCAACGCTATCAGCCAAGCGGTTGATACTTCGAAGAAAGTACTGGTCATCTATGGTGGCGGTTCAATCAAGAGCAACGGTGTTTACGACCAAGTTGTAGAATCTTTGAAAGATCACTCTTGGATCGAGTTCTCTGGCGTTGAAGCAAACCCAACCAAAGAGACGCTAGACAAAGCAGTCGCTCTTGTTAAAGAAGAAAACGTAGAATTCATTATCGCTGTTGGCGGTGGTTCAGTAATCGACGGCTCTAAGTACGTTGCTGCAGCGGCTAAATATGACGGCGACGGTTGGGACATCCTAACGGGCAAACACCAAGTAACTGAAGCGACGCCAATCGGTGTGGTACTGACACTTCCTGCGACAGGTTCTGAATCTAACATGGGTGCGGTAATCACGCGTAAAGCGACTCAAGAGAAGCTTGCTTTCCTTAACCCTGCAGTACAGCCTAAGTTTGCGGTTATGGACCCAGATGTAATGAAGTCTCTACCTGAGCGCCAATTGATCAACGGTTTAGTTGATGCGTGGGTACACGTGTGTGAGCAATACATCACGATGCCAACAGACGCGATGGTTCAAGACGGTTACGCGGAAACACTGCTTAAGAACCTACTTGTACTGGGTAAGCAATACGACGAGCGTGACAACGACGCATGGCGTGCAAACCTAATGTGGACAGCAAACCAAGCGCTTAACGGCCTAATTGGTACGGGTGTTCCTCAAGATTGGGCAACTCACATGATTGGCCACGAATTCACAGCACTATGGCACGTAGACCACGCACGTTCGCTTGCGATTGTTCAACCTTCACTACTTCGTAACCAAATCGAAGCAAAACGTGGCAAGCTAGAGCAAATGGGTCGTAACGTATTTGGCCTAGAAGCGGGTGCTGATTTAGCAGAACGCACAATCGCTGCAATCGAAGCGTTCTACCACAGCCTAGACGTAGCAACCATGTTTGACGGCTACGAAACAAACAAAGCAACGGCGATTGACAATGTTGTCGCTCAACTTGAATCACACGGCTACCTACAACTTGGTGAGAATCAAGCAATCACGCCAGAGAAAACACGTGAGATTCTAGAGTCTGCGATTCACTAAGAATCGGGAAAATAGAGAGAAAGTAAAGATAGTGGTCATACAACGATGAATTTTCACATCTGACTGAACCCATTACTTTTTTCTTTCGTACAACAGAAGCAGCGTTCATTTTGAGCGCTGCTTTTTAATTTGCCCTACAAGATGCTATTAAATTCTCATAAGTCCCTAATTTTATGTGCAATCATATTTCTATATTGTTAAGGTAAACCTGTCTCTTTACTAGGTATGAACAACGATTTGAACAATCTCAAGGAAATGGTTAAGTTTAAGTCACTTAACAAGTGGTATGGTGATTTTCATGCCCTAAAGGGTATCGATTTAAATATTGAACAAGGAAAGATAGTGGTGATTTGCGGGCCGTCTGGTTCGGGTAAATCAACATTGATCCGTTGTATCAATCAGCTAGAACCTTTCGAAAGTGGCGAACTTTCCGTGCTAGAACAAGTACTCCCGAGTAAGTTCAACACACCGGGCCAAGTCGGAATGGTGTTTCAGCACTTTCATTTATTCCCCCATCTTACCGTGCTTGAGAACCTTACTCTTTCTCCAATTCGTACGCTTAAAAAAAGCAAACAAGAAGCCGAAAAGATAGCAATGCACTATCTCGAGCGTGTGCACATTGCAGAACAAGCCAACAAATACCCAGTGCAACTTTCTGGCGGCCAGCAACAACGTGTGGCTATCGCCCGTTCTCTGTGTATGAAGCCGGAATTACTCTTGTTCGATGAACCCACTTCAGCGCTTGATCCGGAGATGATCAACGAAGTACTCGATGTGATGGTTGAACTGGCGAGCGAAGGCATCACCATGGTGTGTGTCACCCACGAAATGGGCTTTGCAAAACAAGTGGCCGACCGCGTTATCTTCATGGATGAAGGACAAATTGTGGAATCGAATACCCCACAAGCGCTCTTTGAAAACCCTCAACATGAACGTACTCAAGCGTTCCTAAATCAGATCCTGACTTATTGATGTTGATTCGAATTATTAAACCAGCCCTTTCCGCTCTAATACAAATTGTTGTACTAGTGGCCGCTGTTGTCTGGATTCTCGATTCTGGCGCACAAACCATGGGATACAGCTGGCAATGGGAGCGCGTGCCGGACTATATTGCTTTCTATGAAGATGGCGAATGGTGGCCTGCAGAGTTAGTTGAAGGGCTACTGGTTACCATCAATATCTCTCTGATTTCTTTGGTCGCGACACTGATCATCGGCTTAACGACGGCGCTATTGAGAAACTCAAATTCTGTGGTTGGACGCACCTTGGCCACCAGCTATGTTGAGTTGATTCGTAACACGCCGTTATTAGTACAAATTTATTTGCTCTATTTTGTGTTTGGCCCCGTGTTAGGGCTGGATCGTTTTAGCACTGCCGTTTTGGCCTTGGCACTTTTCCAAGGTGCTTACACCGCCGAAATCTTCCGTGCTGGTTTAAATGGTATTGCGAGAGGACAATTTGAAGCAGCTCAATCTTTGGGTTTATCAAAGACCTATACTTACTGGGATGTGATTCTTCCTCAGGTGGTGCAACGCACCTTGCCACCTTTGACTAATGAAGTGATCTCTCTTATCAAAAACTCTTCGATTGTGAGTGTCATGGCTATCTTTGACCTAACAACCGAAGCCAGAAACATAGTTTCTGAAACCGCGATGCCATTTGAGATTTGGTTCTCTGTGGCGATCATTTACCTTGCACTTACACTTTCACTTTCTGCCTTTGCAGCTTGGCTTGAGCATAAGCTCGGAGCTAACTGGCGAACACAATAAGGATTTATCAGCATGAAGCTATTTAAAACCGCAATTACAGCCCTACTTGCGCTTGCCGTCAGTTTGCCTGCACTTGCTTCTGAAACGCCTAACCTAGACAAAATAAACGAACGTGGCTCTCTACGCGTTGGTATGTCGACATTTGTTCCTTGGGCGATGCGTAACAAACAAGGCGATCTTGTTGGCTTTGAAATCGATGTAGCAAAACGTCTTGCTGAAGATTCTGGCTGGAAAGTTGAATTCGTACCGACGGCATGGGATGGCATTATTCCTTCTCTACTTTCGAACAAGTTTGATGTAATCATTGGCGGTATGTCTATCACTGAAGCTCGCGCTAAAAGCGTATTGTTCACTGAACCTTACTCGCACTCTGGCGTTCAACTGGCAGCGAATAAAGAGCTAGCAGAAGGTTTTACACAAATCTCTGATTTTGATTCTCGCCGTGTAAAAATTGCAGCGCGTCGTGGTGCATTCACAGTGCAAGTAGCTCGTGAAACCTTCCCTAAAGCGAAAGTTCTACAGTTCGATGACGATGCTCAAGCATTCCAAGAAGTATTAAACGGCAACGCACACGCGGTTATCGCGTCTAGCCCGAAACCAGAACACGAAGCGATTAAAAACGCAGACACGCTATTTATTCCATTCGAAGAACGCCTATCAAAAGGTAATGAAGCATTTGCAGTTCGCCTAGGTGAAACTGACAAGACAGAATTCTTCAACGAGTGGATCAAAGCACGTACTGAAGACGGTTGGTTGAAAGAGCGTTACGAGTACTGGTTCTCTACTCTAGATTGGCAAGACCAGATTGCTCAAGGTCAGTAATCAGAACTTTTGCTAGTGAATCGAGGCAGTGCATTGTTTGCGCTGCCTTGTTAAAAACAACGAGATAGCTATGACCTCATAGCCACCTCTCACAACACATCAATTATTATCGTTTAAACAGGAATGACGTGAGTAGTACTAGCGCATTAACAACACCTAAGCCCAACGTTCATATGAAGCCTTGGTATCAACGCCTTAACCTTTTAGATGGCGTGTTACTAGCTGTCATTTGTGTGTTTGCAGGCTGGCTTTATTATCGTTCCGCTGTTGGTATTAACTACCAGTGGCGCTGGGAAGATGCGTTTACCCTGATTTTCATTCCGCCTTCTCAAGGCAATATTCCTTACTTTTTCCAAGGCTTGATCGCGACACTGCGCTTGAGTGTTTGGAGTATGGTGTTAGCACTCTCTTTTGGTACATTACTTGGCGTTGCAAGGCACTCTAAAATCACTTTCTTTCGTACCCCTGCACTGATTTTTATCCAGTTGGTTCGAAATATTCCGCCGCTGGTGTTTGTCTTCATATTCTATTTTTTCGTTTCAAACCAACTGATTCCATTACTTGGTTTAGAAAGTATCTTGCGTGAACACAACGGCGATATTAACGCTGTTCAAGGTTTCCTGTTCGGCCCAGCTAACCTTTGGGAAAACTTAGCGTCTGGTGTGATTTGTATTGGTTTGCTCTCTTCAGCTTATATTGCGGAAGTGATTCGAGCGGGTTTAGAAGGTATTCCTAAAGGCCAATGGGAAGCGGCCGATTCGCTTGGCTTATCTGCATTGTCTAAGTATCGATTTGTGGTTGGCCCACAAGTATTGACTGCCATCACCCCACCATTGGCTGGCCAAGCAATCTCCTTGGTTAAAGACACGTCGATTGTGTCTCTGATTTCTATCCAAGAGATGACGTTTGTTGGTACTGAAATGGCAAACTCTTCAGGTTTGATCTTTGAGATCTGGCTCATTGTTGGCTTCGTATATTTTGCTTTGTGCTTTGCGCTTTCACATCTTTTCAAAGTGATTGAGCAGCGCTCTAGTGCCTATCTCAACCATCAATAACACCACCAATCAAAAATACGAATTCACCAGACTATTCACGCCCTTATCAATTTCACCTGATTGGTTTAAGCTATTGACCAATAAGGACTTATCCCTTCATATTTCTTCTCAGAAACACAGCAAAATGCTCGCCTAATCACTATACTTAAAGTATCGAACTACGTTGATTCTTCTCAAGGACATCACTCAACATGGACAATCATAAAGAAAGAGCTTTTTACGCCGTTGTTGGCGCATTGGTTGGAGACGCCGCTTCAATGGGGCTGCACTGGCTGTATGACCAAGAGAGGATCTTACACGTAGCGGGTTTTGAGCCAGAATTTCGCTCACCGAATCAGTTCGATTATCAAGACAAGGGCTACTTTGCGCACCAAGGAAAAACCGCTGGCGACCAATCGCAATACGGTGCTCAGTTATTGGCGATGGTCGATAGTTTAGTCGACAACCAAAAATACGATGAAGCGAGCTATATTCAACATTTCCGAAAATGGTTTGATTTCGGTGGTAGTTGGCAAGGCTACATTGATAAAGCGACGCGCATGAGCTTGCTGAACATCCATCAATTAGAACTAGAGGACGCCCCGATTACTGCCTGTGGCGCAGACGATACGCAGCTCCCCACAGTCTCAAAGATCATTCCATTAATCGCATGTACTTATACTTCTCACACCTTACCAGCAATGGTAGAGAGTGCGGTACGAGTGACCAACAACAACGACAAAGCCGTGGAATGGGCACAAGCCATCACCTTATTGGTTCAAGCGGCAATTCAAGGCAACTCTCCACTGCAATCGGTAGAAATGGTGCGACAAACTTGTAGCAAGTTCATACACGATCAAATCGACGAAGCACTGGCTGATCCTGAGCTTTCGATTACAGATGCCGCGAAGAAGTTTGGATTGCATTGTGAACTGAGTGCCGCGTTCCCCTTGCTGATTCGCATTATTGCAGGTGCTCAGAGTTATCAACAAGGCATTCGCGACAACATCTTATGTGGTGGTGACAGCTGCGGTCGTGCGATTGTAATTGGCGCGGTATTAGCGGCGTGTTTCTACGAAGGAGATGGCGAAATTCCAACCGAATGGCTAAAACAAGTCGAACTCAATGGTGGCGGGCTGTCTTTGCCTATTGAGTGATTTCCACAACAACGAACTAGAGCCTGACATAAGACAAGCACACTTCTAGGTCGGATGTCGTTCCTATAAAGTTGGAACACACTGCGATAACTCATTCTTCAGCCAAACAACAAACGGGCTTTCTGGCTCTTCATGGTTGCTATCTTGCGTGAGCAATATGTACTGGTGACCAGAAGGTACGAAGCCAAACGGCGCGATCAAGTTACCTCTTTCAAGATCGTCGGCGACAAGTGGATAAGACCCAAGCGCTATGCCTAACCCATCGACAGCCGCCTGAAAGCAAAAGTAGAAGTGTGCAAATGTTTGGTTCGCTCGAGCTTTTGACCACTCTCCACCATTAACTTTATCTATAGTGATAGCACCCCAATGACTCCAAGCATCTGGCCGTGTACTGCTGTGCAGTAATTTCACATCATCTAAGTTATCTTTTACCTGCTGCCAATAACCCGGGGAACACACAGGGCCTACCCACTCTTCAACTAGCGGTATCTGTTCGTAACGCTCGGTTAATTTAAAGTCATCTCGGCGAATCGCCATATCGAGCCCTGTCGCATTCAAGTTCACAGGCCCACCAGCAGTCGACAATCGAACATCAATTCCGGATTCGTTATAGAAATCACCGAGTCGAGGCATTAACCAACGCATGGTCAATGTGGGTTCGCATGAAACTTCCAACGCTTGATGATTCAGCTGATTAAGCTTATGGACTCCAGTCTCCAAGGCTTGGAACGCTTGCTCTGTGTAACCTTTGAGTAATTCCCCTTCTTTGGTGAGACACACATTCCTGCCCTGTTTGTAGAACAAAACTTGGGATAAGTGATTTTCCAATACCTTGATCTGCTTACTCACCGCGCCATGTGTGATATTGAGTTTATCCGCCGCTTCACTGTAACTACTCGAATGCGCTGCTACGTGGAAAATATGAAATGCTTTCAAATGTCTCATGTGTGATTTTTTCTCACAGATAGGTGGAATTCATTTCGATTATAGGCAGCAATAAAAAACCATACAATGCTGGCTCATCAAATATAAAGAGTTGGAGTCATTATGGAGTGGTTAATCCTAGCAGTATTGGGACTATTGATTGTTATCAGCCCAGGCGCTGATTTCGTTTTAGTTTTGAAAAACAGTGTCAACCAAGGAAGACAAGCAGGGATTTGGACTGCAATCGGTGTGAGTTTAGCGATTTGTGCTCACATCAGTTATTCAATGCTTGGGATCAGTTACTTAATCTCACAGAATGAGCAGCTGTTTGACATGATTAGATACGCAGGTGCAACCTACCTTATTTATCTAGGGCTAAAAGGTATCTTGAGTGCGGACAACAAGCTTGCACCGATGGAAGATGCAAAGCAAAGCACCAGTGTTTGGCGCTATTTAGCCCAAGGCTTCTTATGTAACGTGCTCAACCCAAAAACCATGTTGTTCTTTTTGAGCATCTTCAGCCAAGTCATCTCACCTGATGCAGAAAACCAGCATGTCGCGCTCGGCTATGGGCTTTACATGATCGTTCTTCACGGTTTATGGTTTGGCGTTGTCGCTATGCTGTTTACTTCGAATACATTGCAAAAGCATCTATTGAGAGCAAAGAAAAGGCTTAATCAAGCATGTGGATTTGGCTTAGTGACGTTCGGAGCACTGTTGGCGATTAAATCGTAAACAAGCGAGTCACAAATAGAGAGCGATTCAAACGACTGAATCGCATCTAACTGGGTCTTGGTAAAACTCTAAACAAGATTCATCGGTCTAATATCGGCACTATCAGGGAAGATAGCGTTGAGTTGTTTCACTTCTATCGATAAATGTCGGTTGAGCACACCCTTGATAACCGAACGCATATCAGTCGTTGGACTAAGGTCTCGGCCTTCATATAGCTGGCTTTGGCTCAAGCCCGGCCAATTGGTAATAACCTTACCACCCGCTCCTTTCAACGATGGCAGCGCACCACCCGCAACAAACATGACGTTGCCAGTGCCATGGTCGGTGCCTTTGGTGCCGTTTTCTTTTGCTGTTCGACCAAATTCACTGGCCGCGATGATCACTGTCTTCTGCCAACGATCACCTAGTGAAGCTTTGAGAGCCGCTAACCCAACATCCAAAGTTTTAAGCTGATTACTCAACCGTCCATTTACGTTGCCTTGATTGGCGTGAGTGTCCCACCCACCGAGTTCTAACGCTGCGATGTTTGGTCCGTTATCAGCCGACAATATGTCGCCTGTTTTACCCATCAATGATTTAAACTGTTTGCCGACACCTTGGTCGCCTACCAGTTGATCTATCTTCATGACACTTTCAAAGTTTGAAGACAGCATTTGGTCACTTTGAAACAACTCTTCCAGCAGTTCCGTTTGTTTATCACGTGTTTTTAAGCGGTTTGGGTACCAACTTGCAACGGTCGATTCGCCCTGCATGATGAGTGGTAAGCCCGAATCAATCGCTATTCCATCGTATTTTTCTGAGCTCAACGTGAGTAAACGGTTAATCCACCCTACGGTGTTAAACGGGTCGGAAGTGCCATTCTCCAATATCTTCTGTCCATCAAAATGTGAGCGCTCGCGATAAGCGGTTGAACAAGCGTGTACAAAGCTGAGTTCGTTACTCTCATACCATTGATGGCATTGCTTTAGGGATGGGTGAAGCCCAAAGAAATCATCCAACTTCACTAGCTGTTCAGGTTTTAATCCGATGTTGGGTCTCAAATTAGAGTAATCCGGATCGGCATGCGGCACTACAACATTTAAACCATCCATCGCGCCACGCAGTGATACCCAAATGAAGATATTGTCTGAACCTGTTTTGGCAAAGCTTGGAAATGGCAGCATCGCACTGACGCCAACAGCCGCCGCAATACCCATGAACTGGCGGCGGTTAATACTATGTGGCGCTTTATTCTGAGAACAATCTGACTTTTTCATACCCACTCCTAACGATATTGAAACTGCGGACTTAGCCACAACAGGGAAAGTTGCATTGCAGCGCTGTCGGCTTTGTTCAATACAATTTGGGTGTGTTCATCAATAGCATCGCCATATAAACCCGCGATCACTTTATCCACTACCGCTTTCGGCTTAACTCCTGACGCTTTAGCCGATTTTATTGCAGCAGACGCAAGCCTATTCGCAACTTGCATACGTTGAGTCAACGCCGAAGGGCTATTGTAGTCTCTGTCTTGATCCGACCAGCCAGCAGGTGAACCCGGTTTAAAAGGAGGCTGCCCTAAATTGTTGAGTGCATTGAATGCCTGTTTCTCGTTTAAAGAAATATCGGCACTACGAAGAACGGCAAACAGCCACTCCTTCGGCGGTCTAAAACGATTAGGGTTAGGTTTACTCGCCTCAGCGCTGTTCAATAACAAGCGATAGATAGGCAGTAAATCTCCCTCGCCTTTCAGATATTCAGCAACCATTTGCTCTGAGAGTTCTTTAGATATGTCGCCAATGAAATGCTGGCAAAGCTTATCAACCAAGTGCGCAGCAGTGTCTTTGTGGGTCGCTAAGGTTTTTAAACACGACTCTCCTTGCGAGACCCCGGATTGAGAATAGGACTTTCCAAGCAGTGTGATACTTCCTGGCTCATGCAGATTATTAGCGAATCGAAAACCAGCATCAGGAGATTTGAATTTAATGCCCCAGCCTGAAATGCCTTTTGCTAAAGCAATAACATCTTGCTGAGTATAAGAACCGTCAACGCCAAGAGTGTGGAGTTCTAAGATCTCACGAGAGAGGTTCTCATTGAGCCCCTTATTACGGCGCTTTCCGACTTTTGAATTGGGACCAATCGAGAGTTGATTATCGAGATACAGAAGCATCGCAGGATGTTTAGAAGAAGCCATCAGCATCTCGCCAAAGTTACCATTCCAATGCTGGCGAACCACATCGTTTTCAATGCTGGCGGCCAAGGGCATCAGTTTTCGATTATCGACCGAGATGGCGAAGTGATTGCTCCAAAACTGAATGATGCGCTCTTGAAAACCATAAGGAGTTTCAACACTTTGTAGGTGGCGAGCTTGAGCTTGTTGTCGATACTGCGTTCGAAGAAAAGACTGCGCTTCTTTCTTCGTGGCTTGCATCTGTTGTTCGTCACCCTTGGCCTTCATTCGTTGTACACGATTCTCTCCTACTTTAATCATAGTAGATTCAGTACTCGGTAAGTCTTGTATAGCTTGGTGAACGAATGGCTTTTTATCCAACTGTTCTACAGGAGAATAATAGGTTGTTTGACCTAGTTTTGGCCCAAAGCCAAACCTTTGTTCACCCACGATTTTTGAAGTCGGGTAATAATTCATTGCACACTCCCTTACGCTCGATCTTTTCTAAGTGTAATCGCTTAGTCATCAAGCATAGGGAGCTTTACAAGGTTTTACGTTAGATGGGTGTCAGGTGCCTATCAAGTTACAGACATGGTGTGATCATTTTAAATGTATATCTACTTGCGCCACATATACACAAACTGATCGTTTTGCGAGGTGATTTCAAAACCAAATCGGAGATACAACTCCCCAACTCGATTACCTTGCAAATAACACAGCTCTACTGGCTTACTGAGCTTGTCTGCGTGAGCTAAACAATCAGTCAAAACTTGGCTTCCAATACCCTTACCATGATATTCAGGCAGCAAGAAAAATCGGCAAAAGTAGAAGTGGTCACCTTTATCTTGCAGCAACACACTGCCAATCGCTTTGCCCTGATACTCAATGATTTCAGGCCTTTCCTCTGCCCACTCTTCGGCGTGTATGTCTCGTTGAATTTGGTCATCCCAGCCAAAAACAGCCTTGATTGGCTCATATTCAGCCGCCTTTTTTAGCTCGAACAGAAATTCATAATCTGATGACTGAGCAGCTCTTGTTGAATGCGAAAGAGCAGCTTTAACCATGTCCATATGATGTTGATTCCTGTTACTTTTCTACCGGGTTTAGTTATCAAGCTTAAGATAAGTGCATGGTGTATTCTTGATGTCCTGTGTGCTCATCAGTTTGTTCGCTCACAATAGAGAAACCTTGAGACAAGTAGAACTCAATGGTCGCTTGGTTCTCTTTATACACATTCAAAGACAGATTCGGGCATTCAAGCTTCGCGTGTTGGATAAATTGCTTACCAACACCACAGCCTTGATGCTGTGGGCTCACAAATATCGCCGCTAAGATACCTTCATAAAGCGAATAAAAGCCACAAACCTCACCGTCTACTTGATACACGTAAGTTATTGATGCAGGAATGTATATGTCGCGCATATTACCTACTTGAGACTCCCAGAACTCAGGAGCCACAAAGTCATGCGCCTTGATCGAGGCGGTTAACCAAATATCTAAAACGACCTCAATATCAGCTGGGTTGTACTCTCTAATCATCTTAATTCTCTAAAATTATTG
Organism: Vibrio sp. 10N.261.52.C2; assembly: GCF_041471425.1. Lineage (NCBI taxonomy): Bacteria > Pseudomonadati > Pseudomonadota > Gammaproteobacteria > Vibrionales > Vibrionaceae > Vibrio > Vibrio sp. 10N.261.52.C2. The sequence goes on from NZ_JBFROH010000009.1 coordinate 34,332, forward strand.
CGTTTTAATATGCGAATCAGTATGTCGAGAAGCGACTTAAACTTATTGAAGATTTACGACAATTATTTGAAACAATGGTTACTGCTTCTTAACGTACTTCGCCGTAACCAGCATTTCACCGCCACCATCCAGCTTGCAATCTAGTTGGTGATCTTTGCCTTCATTGATGCGTCGAATCACAGCTTTAGTACCAATTTTCAATACGCTAGAACTGCCTTTAATTTTTAGATCTTTAATGAAGGTAACTTTATCGCCACTTTCCAATACAACGCCATTCACGTCCTTAACACGCGCGGCTTCTCTTTCTAAACGCTCTTCTTCTGGGTTCCATTCGTAGGCGCACTCAGGGCAGATTAGGTTGTTTTGGTCTGGGTAAACATATTCAGATTGGCATTGCGGGCAAGGAGGTAGAGACATACGTTAATACTTAATTTAAATAGAATTTGTTCCATTTTAATGGCTCTTGTCAGGCTTAGCGAGCATAAATCTAACAAGTTTTACGGAGAGCTAATTGTCTTAAAAAAGAGCAGTACCTAAAACGAACAAACACAGCCGCTAAGCTGTGTTTGTTTAAAGGTTTGAAAAGCGGAACGGCTTAACGTTCGACTTTTGGTGAGTAAATCGAGTAAGCGGTGATTTGCCCTGCCACGATTGCAGAGAACATGAATAACGCCGACAAACCAATACTCGGGATAGGCAGAATCGATTGTTCAAACACCGATTGGCTGGCACTCACTAATACTCGGCTACCCGGAACCAAGATGATGATCCCTTGCACGATATAAATAGAGCCCGTGAGCTCCATCTTTTTAGCAATCCAAGTTCCGTACAAAGTAATAAGAACCGTCGTAACCCAAGTACCGACAACCCAACCACTATCAAAACCTAGATAGAATGGGCCCCACATACCGAGAACGGCAACTGGCAAACCAAGTAAGATGTCTTTAGGGCGAGCATTGAACATCACACCGATAGACACAGAGATCAGCACCAAGCCAGATATGTGCATCCACATTGGTACCGCATTGGTATAGTCGATGGAAACCGCTTGTCCCCATATCGCTTCACCGATGTTGAGCCCCATGATAATCCCGACAAACAGCTTAATCAGGGTTAAGGCGCTCTGCCCTAACAAGCTGGTACCAGAGACTAGATCATTAAACGCCAAACATTCTAATGCGTTGGCTATGGATAACCCGGGGACAAACAGGACAATCGAGGCGATACACAACGCCCACACCGGAATCGGCAACCCTGTACTCGCCAGAAATGCCACGAAAATACCCGTTAACAGTGCCGAGATGAACTCAACCGCGATTGCGCGACGTGAATGAAGAACTTGCTGACATACCCAAACAATCAAACCCAATAAGGCAGAAAAGCCCACAGCTTCCAACGTGCTGCCCACCAGCATCAAATACGCAGGCGGAATACCCATATTGGCAAGTGCCGTCACGAATTTAGAGTAACCGACAGGCTCTGGTACAGGCTCACTACTCGGTTGGTTAATACGAATGATCGTATTGGCCAACAAACTCAGATTAATCGACGCAGGCTTTAGACGCTTTAGAATCACAGCGTTGTTATCGTCTGGAAACTGATAATTAATCGCGGTTGGCGTTGCTTGGATCATCACATCCACACCATGCTTTTTAGCATAATATTGTGTATATTTTTCAAGCTTATACGGAGCGCAACCACTGCGGTGAAGAGTATCACCAATTTCAACAATTTTGTTAATTCGGAACTGAGAAGGCATGGGTATTTTAGGGGAGACAAAATGTGCGGCAAATGTACCAAACGACAGACGGAATGACGAGACTTTTGCGTGAATTATCAACTGAACTCGTTACTTTTTTCTGCAAAGGCTTAGAAGTCTCTATAACTCTACTCATTTGGGATTAGTTTACTGAATGTTTTGACCGACTAATAAGTTAAATTTATGCATTCAGATTGTTATTAATGGACGCCAAAACACGATTAAAAATCAGTTTATGTTAACACTCCAAATTCCTTAATTTGTATGGGTTTTATGACAAGCTAACACCAACAAACTGGTTTATAAATCAAACCGAATTTGTCACAGAAATAGCGGGGGATTTTCCATTGTTTCTCGCCCTCCGTTTAACGAGAGTTTAGTCACATTTTATTCACTCTGAAAACGCCGAACATGATTGAAAAACTAGCGGTGTGGTGGTTATGCGAGCACTTAGAATAAAAATGAAAGAAAAAGGTTTCGTTTTCAGTTAGATGTGGCATTATCACTCTCGTTAAGACGATGTGCGTACATCGTATAATGGCTATTACCTCAGCCTTCCAAGCTGATGATGCGGGTTCGATTCCCGCTGTACGCTCCAGTCTTCTTGATGCCTCAGTCTTACTCATAAGACAGTGTGCGTGCATCGTATAATGGCTATTACCTCAGCCTTCCAAGCTGATGATGCGGGTTCGATTCCCGCTGCACGCTCCAACTTCTCCTTAAGCTCCATTACGCACTTTCTTCCAGCGATACCCTATTCAAAAATTTTCGCCGTTTGCTAAATCCATAGTCATTAAATCTATACTGATTAAACTTATTTTGTTTAAGCTTGGATTGACGAATCAACGCTAATTGACTAACCAGAGCTATTAACTCCTTAAATCGCTTCGTATTTCTGACACCTTGCCCACTACACATTACAGATCAACTTTCAATGATTTTCAAAATTGTTCCAATTTAATAATCTTGGTCAATATCCGAAAAATAAGTTGTGTTAATGTGCGCGCATTAGCAACAACCCATAAATAATAAAAAATGTTTAAAAGCAATGAGTTAACAATAAACATCGAAGCAATTAATGTCGCGCTAACAAAAGTTGAAAATGCCAATAAAATTCAGCTAGATACATTGAAAGGTTATGTGAACAGCGAGCCTGAACAGGCTGTACTGGCTTTTCGATCGCTGAATGAAGCAGAATCAATCGATGACAAGTTTAAAAAGATCATGGCAGAGCTACCGCATCTGAGCGGCGAAGCACACCATCTGCTTGAAACTTCTATCTTGCTACAGTGACTATAAATAAAGATAAGCCTCAGCGAATCCCTCACAGCAAAGCGCTTTAGGTATAAGTTAAGACTTATCTTTAATTTTCTAGCCCTCATTGAATTTCTAATTCAACAAAGCGCTATTGATTAACGTCTAAAGCGTTAACGACTTCACCATACCCGCTTCAGCGTGACCAGGGATATTGCACGCTAACTCTACGTTATTATTACCATGGAAATGCCACAGCAATTGCTTCGCTTTACCCGGCTTAACTGTAACTGTGCTGCCCGAGTCATGAGCGTGATTACCCATGTTTTTCATCATTTCACGGTGCTCTAGCTGCTCTGAAGCAGAACCAATCGAAAATTCGTGATCAATCTTGCCCGTATTCATCACAACAAACTGCACCACGTCGTTTGGCTCAATATCAACCTTGTTCTTAAATGTGATTTTCATATCGTCACTTAACAGAACATGAACCACTTTATCCGGCTTTGCGCCTGTCGCAGGCATACCCACTTCAGACATGCCTTCCATATTCATCATCGAATGGTCCATCTTTCCATCCTTCATCATGCTGTGATCCATTTTTGAATGATCCATCTCTCCACTCTTCATCATCGAGTGGTCCATATTCGAATGGCCACCAGCTGAATGATCCATTGCAGCAAATGCTGTTGAAGCGGTGATTGTTAAAGCGATAGTAATTAGTGTCTTTTTCATGGTCGTTCCTTAAATATATTCTGTTTGTTTTGTTGGTTTCACATGTTCATGTAATGCGCCCTTACCTCTCTGTTTTTGGTAAGTAAGGGCTAATAGTCAATACGTTATTTTTTTGTCACGCTTTGGCTTTGCGTAATCTCACGCTGTTTCCAGAGCTTAAAGATTGCAGGCAACACCAGTAAGGTAAGCAGTAGTGCAGAAGCCATACCACCTATCATTGGCGCGGCGATTCGTTGCATCACTTCTGAGCCCGTTCCCTCGCCATACATAATTGGAATGAGGCCAATGATCACCGTAAGTACTGTCATCATCACTGGGCGAACACGCAGTCCTGCACCCTCACGAATCGCATCCGTTAAGTCTTCACTCTGAAGTGCTTGCTGGTTCTGCTCCGCATCCAATTTTTTGTAGTGCCATGCTTGGTTTAGGTAGACCAACATAATGACGCCTATCTCAACAGCTACCCCGGCAAGGGCGATAAAGCCCACACCCACCGCAATCGAGAAGTTGTAATTGAGGACATGCATCAGCCATAGGCCACCAACCATCGCGAGTGGCAATGTCAGCATAATCATCATCACCTCACCGACACGGCGGAAGCTGAGGTAGAGCAATAACATGATGATGGCGATGGTAATTGGCACAACGACACTTAAACGTTCTTTGGCGCGCTCCATGTATTCGTATTGACCAGACCATGCCAGTGAATATCCGGCAGGCAAGACGATTTGATCTGTAACGACTTTTTGCGCCTCTGCCACATAAGAACCAAGGTCGCGACCTTCGATGTCAACGAACACCCAGCCATTAGGACGCGCGTTCTCCGTCTTAATCATTGGTGGCCCATCTTCATAGCGAATATCCGCGACATCAGACAAAGCAATTCGCGCTCCATTTGGTGTCACTAACGGCAGGTTCTGCAGCTTAACGACAGAATCACGATAGCTTTGTGGGTAACGGACATTGATTGGGTAACGCTCTAGCCCCTCAACGGTTTCGCCCACGTTCATGCCACCAACCGCAGTCGAAATAACCTGTTGCACTTCTTTAATGCTCAAGCCATATCGTGCAGCAGAAAGACGTTTGATATCTATCGTGACATAGCGACCACCAGCCACACGTTCGGCATACACAGAAGCCGTACCGCTAACACCATTTAAGATAGGTTCGAGCTGAGAGCCAATGTCCTCTATAACACTCAGATCTGGCCCTGCTATTTTGATTCCGATTGGCGTTTTAATACCGGTCGCTAACATGTCGATCCGAGTCTTGATTGGCATAACCCATGCGTTAGTCAAACCGGGGAATTGAATCAGATCATCAAACTCTTTTCGTAGCGACTCAGTAGTGACGCCGTCACGCCATTCATCTCTTGGTTTAAGCTGAATAACCGTTTCAATCATAGTCAGTGGTGCAGGATCGGTTGCTGTCTCTGCTCGACCAATTTTGCCCCACGTGGTTTCGACTTCTGGAATGGTTTTGATGAGTTTGTTGGTTTGTTGCAACAACTCACGCGCTTTACCAATTGAGATGCCCGGATACGTGGTTGGCATGTACATCAAATCCCCTTCATCCAAAGGAGGAATGAACTCACTACCAAGCTTACTGGTTGGGTAATAAGCAGACGCCATTAAGCCAAGTGCGATAACAATCATCACCTTTGGATACTTGAGGCTGAGGTTCAGAAGCGGTTTATACATCGCCACTAGGCTTCGGTTTACTGGGTTTTTGTGTTCAGGTAACACGTTGCCGCGAATGAAGTAACCCATTAGCACAGGAACAAGCGTGATAGCCAAACCGGCTGCAGCGGCCATTGCATACGTCTTGGTAAATGCAAGTGGCGAGAACATCTTGCCCTCTTGCCCTTCTAGCGCGAACACAGGCACAAAACTCAAGGTAATGATAATCAGAGAGAAGAACAGCGGTGCGCCAACTTCTTCTGCTGCCTTACCAATCACCTGCCAACGGTTTTTGTCAGTGAGCGGAGTCCGTTCAATGTGTTTATGAACGTTCTCGATCATCACGATGGCACCATCCACCATGGCGCCAATCGCAATCGCTATACCGCCAAGAGACATGATATTGGCGTTAATACCCTGCCAATGCATCACAATGAATGCACCCAAGATACCAACAGGCAGGCTTAGTGCGATAACCAGTGATGAGCGGATATGGAACAAGAACAGCGCACACACCACGGCGACCACGATGAACTCTTCAGCCAGCTTCTTCCAAAGGTTTTCAACGGCTGAATCAATCAAAGTCGAACGGTCATAAGTCGCGACAATCTCAACACCATCAGGCAAGCCAGCTTGCAGTTCAGCGAGTTTGGATTTAACCGAGTCGATCACTTCACTGGCATTTTCACCAAAGCGCATCACGATAACTCCGCCAACCGCCTCGCCCTCACCATTGAGTTCCGAGATACCACGACGCATTTGTGGGCCAAGGTTAATGTCAGCAATGTCACCTAATAGCAGCGGAGTACCTTTGTCTGTCACTTTTAACGGCAAAGATTGAATGTCTTCGATGCTTGTAAGGTAACCCGTGGTGCGAACCATGTGTTCGGCTTCGGCAATCTCAACAACAGACGCTCCTGTTTCTTGATTACCATCTTGGATTGCCTTGTTGACTTGCTGAAGCGTCAGGTCATATGCACGTAACTTGGCAGGATCAACCTGTACTTGGTACTGCTTCACCATGCCGCCAACGGTCGCAACTTCAGACACGCCTTCTACAGTTTGCAATTCATACTTCAAGAACCAATCTTGCAAACTACGAAGTTCCGCTAAGTCGTGCTGACCTGTTTTATCTTGCAACACGTAGCTGTAAACCCAGCCCACACCGGTTGCATCGGGTCCTAGTGTTGGCTTGGCACTCGATGGCAAGTTAGGTGCAACTTGGCTTAAGTACTCCAACACTCGTGAACGTGCCCAGTACATATCGGTATCGTCATTGAAGATGATATAGACATAGGAATCACCAAAGAACGAGTAGCCACGAACTGTTTCAGCACCCGGTACAGCTAACATGGCGGTGGTCAATGGATAGGTCACCTGATCTTCGACCACTTGTGGCGCTTGCCCCGGATAACTGGTTTTGATAATTACCTGAACATCTGATAAATCTGGAATGGCATCGACCGGTGTATTTTTAACGCTGTATAAGCCGCCAAATACGATGCCTACAGTAGCAACCAGCACTAAGAAGCGGTTGCTAATAGACCAGCGAATGATTGCATTGATCATAGTTCGCCCTCACCCGCTTCTAAAGATTTGAGCACATAATCAGAACCCTGCTTCGCCACTAGAAACCGAATAGTTTGACCCTCGGCAAACTCCGATAAATCAAGGTCATCACTGGCTTGGAAATTCATTTCACCCGCTTTCCAATTCCACTCAGGGACTAGCTGATGTTTTACGGTGATCATGCCAAAATCTGCCATCAACATGGTAATGTCACCCGTTACCCAAACTTCGCCGGCGATCTTGTGTTTGTTAACCTTGTAATCAACAACCTCGTATTGCCCTGACTCTGTCTTTCGCATCTCAAAGTCAACTGCCTTACCACGTTCCACGTCACTCATGTCCAAGCCTTCCGCAAAGGTGAAGTTCATCACCATGCCCGGCCAATCCCATTCTGGAACAGGCTGATGGTTAATCGTCACCATACGACTGCCTTGCATAACGTCGGAAATTTCACCGTTTGCCCACACGGTTTCAGCTTCTTCCTCAACGCCATTGATGCGTGACAGATCAGCAGATTGGCTCGATTCAGAATCCAACATGAAGTGTGCAGAAGTGACAATGTTTTCACCTTGCTCTAGCCCTTGAAGCACCTCTATTTTTTCGCCAGCTTCACGACCAACTTCAATACGAGCAGAACGATACTTGCCAGAACCTTCTGTCATCACCACTCGAGTCATACCACCGGAGTGAATCACCGAAGATCTTGGGATAGTAAGAACGGCTTCATCACTAATAGGTTTCAGCGCAATATTTGCAAACATATTTGGCTTAAGCTCGCCATGGGGATTGGAGAACTTCAAACGAACGCGCAAGGTTCGAGTTTTCGGGTCCAGAATTGGGTAGACATAATCGACGTTGCCCTGCCACTCCTTACCGGGAATCGCATCCAGTGTCATTTCGGCATTGCTGCCTGATGAGATCCAGTGTGCTTGGCGCTCAAACACCTCAGCATCAACCCATACCTCGCCTAATGGGCCAGCACTGATCACCGCTTGTGCAGGTGAAAGATAACCACCTTCTCGAATATTCAGGCTAGCGATGACACCATCCGCAGGCGCTTTGATTTCGATGGTTTGCGAGGCTTTCCCTTTACGAGCGATGGATCGTATCTGCGCTTTATCTACACCTAGGGTGACCAAGCGTTCAGTCGAGCCCTTGATCAAACCTTTACGACCCGTTTTATAAGCACTGATCAACTCTTCTTGTGCTTTAACAAGCTCTGGAGAATAGAGTGTGAAAAGTACATCACCTTTGTTTACCTTCTCACCCACTGCGTTGATGTAGAGCTTCTCAACCCAACCAGCTGCTCTTACGTTGGTTTGCCACAATGTACTTTCATCGAACGCCACATAACCCACGGTTTCAATCCGAGGAGACAGCGCTTCGAACTTAACTTTCGCTGTTTTGACACCCAGGTTATTTTCTACCGAAGAATCAATAAACACGGTTCCGGGCTTATCTTTAGCTCCGCCGTTCACATCGTCTGCATACACAGGGATAAGATCCATCCCCATTGGCGACTGGCCCGGCTTATCACGCTGATAATTTGGGTCCATCGGAGCCACCCAATACAGAGGTTCATCCTTGGCCTGTTTACTTACATCTGCGCCTGTACTCGTTGCCATTGCTGACATGTCATGTGCTGGATTAATTAGAAAATAGTTCACACCAAAACCCAATGCACCACCGACCAATAAAGCGATTGTTGCTACTTTTACTGTACTCATTGTCTATTCCCTTATTGATTGGCTGTGTGTTTAGTTGCGCTTGAGTTGAGTTGTGGTTGGTTTACTTGGTATTCAAAGCCACTGACTAACGCTGCCAGTTTGCTGTTAACGATGTTGAGATCGGTGATCAAACGTTGTTGCTCTAACTTAAGCGCCAGCTCATCGGTCGTTGCTAAAATGACATCGTTAAACTGAGCGGTATTGTTTTGATAGCCCCTCTCAACCGCGCTGATTCGGGCTGCGGTTTGAGGAAGCAAGGACGTTTGATAGCGATCTAATCGCTGGATCAGATTTGATCTGTCCACCAGCAATGCGTTCACTTGCGCGTTCATTTGGGAAAGTAAGGTGTCTTTTTGAGATTTAGCCGCACCAACTTGATACTGAGCAGCCGATAAGTTTTTATCTTGTCGGTTCCCTGTAAACAACGGGATGTCCACTGTCAGATAAGCACTCACCAGATCAGAAGCAGGTTCACCCGCCATGTTATTGGCTTGACGGTGTGCATACATCACTTCCACCCCAAACTGCGGGGTATAAGCTTGCTCGGCTAACTCAACCTGAGTTTTATTGGAGGAAATACTGACATCGGAGATCTTAACCAAAGGATGGTCAGTCAGTAGCTGGTAGTGCTTAGTTGAATCGATATTGGTCGCTAATTTGCTTTCCAACAACGACCAATCGATTTGGTTAGTTGCATTCAGTGTGCCCTGAGAATCAAGAACCTGAGAGCCTAGCCAATCAGAACCCAACCATTCAGAAAGCTGAGAGATTAGACGACGCTGAACCTGCTGGTTTGCCTGAAGTTTCTCATCAAGCTTGCTCACTTGGAGCTGAGCATTAAGCAGATCTTGCGCTTCACTTTTACCAATCGAGTAATTGGTTTGTACATAGTTTTCAAGCTCAACCAACAAACGACGATTTTGACGAATCACCGACTCAGCCTTTTGCTGATAACCTAACTCAAGCCAAAGCTGCGTCATGCTATTCGCAACCGTCAATTCTCTTGCTTGCACCTGCAAAGCTAAAGCATCAGCCTGCTGGCCTGCCTTTTTCTGTTGGAGGTTAAGCGTATCGCCACGCTCAAGCTGCTGCATCAGCCCTACCGATATATTAGTCATCGGGTCTTCGTCGAATTGAAAGCTATCGACAGGCAAACCGCCAAATCCAACTTTCAATTTCGGGTCCATTAAGGTCGAGCTGGCAATGCCCGTTTCTCGCATCGCTTGAGACAGAGCAAAGTACTGTTTGCGATTTCCATCTTCGCTTAAAGCAATCTCAATCAGTGTATTGAGTTGCTGCGTCGAGCTTGCTTGGTCATGTGCTGAAATGTGTTGAGCATTTGAAGCTGACGCCGTGGTAGCCGCGAGCGTAGCACTTGAAAACAAGGCCATAGGCAAGGTAGCAGCAACCACTAAGCTCGTGTTCATGACAAACACAGAGGTTGTTGGTTTCATATTCACAATGAATGTCCATATCTAACGCTAATTAGCGCATAAAAAAGAATGGCTTATCAGATTTATCTAACTGATAGAGCTGTATTTTTAGATATAGATTTATGCGGAAGGTGGGCGTAGCAAAGATTGAGCGCGTGCGACTTTCTGGCCAATCGTGACCGATTGAAAACGAGCTAATGAAAAGGAAAGTTGATCAACGGCTTGAACAGCCTGAATTGGATAGGGACTTGCAGAACACATTGAGGCACAGCAATCGACACTCGAACAATGGTTACCCATCATCGAGCTACCGTCTTCGCTCATTGAAGACATATCGCATTGAGCCATCAAAGCATGGGCACTCATGTTAGAGTCTTCAGCGTGTACTTCTTCACTCATCACATGACACCCTGCCATTGAATCATTAACCGAAGTATCGCTGTGGTAACAAGCCGACTTGCTCGACCCCATTTCCATCATCATTACTTCAGTCATCAAGGCTGAGGAGCTTGAGGCATAGCTAGACATCAACATCGCAATGATGCTGAAAACAATAATCCAAGTTTTTCGGAATGTGTTTGTCATAGTTTACCTTTGAATTTACAACGCAACTATAAACGTTCCCCTTAGGGTAAGGTCAATGCCATTGTGCCGATATTTACCTGACCGTTGAAAAAGTATTCATCCTCTCTTTCATCAAAATGAGATAATTCTTCGACTTTGCAGTTTTTTCTTTAAAAATTATCCAATTAGCTAGCGAAACCTCTATCTGTGTATTTTACTTAAAATAGTGCAACCACGATTCACGGATGAGAAAAATGGCTAACAAAAAAAACGTCGAAGCAAACAAGAAAAATACAGAAATCAAAAATAAGAAAAGTAACGAGCTAGAACAAAAGAAACCAACACAAAAAAAGAAGCTCAGACTGCATTCACACCTAAAAGTTAATATCCCACTTTTTCAATCACTCATGATGATACTGCCATCATTGGCTAAACACGCGTCTGCCCAGGGTGCAGACAGCTCGGGCGATACCGTAGATCAGCTACCCGTAAATAACGTGACAGAAAAAGATGTCAGCGACGACCATGGAAAAACAGACTCATCAGCGGTTACTCATCAAGAGGCTCAAAAGAGCGACAGCGACGTAAACTCGACCTTAAGTGCAAGCCACGATCCCCATGGCTCGAGCTCTAACTTGGTTCCTTCTCATCATTTGTCGACGCTTTCTCACCCGCAAGTCCATTACATTCCTTCGGTATCGATGCCGACTATCTCCTCAGGAAGTAACGGTCAGCCGACTCATTCAAATGCGCCGACGACACCCGCTTTACCCGTCACCTTTATGCCAGAAGTCATAAAAGGTACCTACGGAGAGCTTCATGTTGATGCAAATGGTCAATACACATTCGTATTGAATCCAAATTCTCCTCAATACATCCTGTTAAACCAGCACCAACCAAGTACTGATCATTTTGCGTTACATCTATCTAACGGCTCGAGCATCATTGTTCAGATACCGGTAACAGGTAAGCAAGACACGCCAAATATTTCTGGAGACTTAACAGGTGTGGTAACAGAAGATCACAATATTGATTCACAAGGCTTGTTACATGCGAACGGCAAAATCGATGTCATAGACCCTGACCAAAATGAAAGTTCGGTTACGCCGGAAGTTATCTCAGGTAAATATGGTTCATTAACTATCGATGCTGATGGACATTGGCAGTATCAAGTTGATAACTCGCTCTCTAATGTTCAAGCTTTAACCGCAGCCACTTCACTGCATGAAAGTTTCACAATTCACACCAAAGATGGCACACCGCAAACGATCGATATGACGATCGGCGGGAACGACGACAACGCCGTTATCACAGGTGTGGATGCTGGCACGTTAACTGAAGATTTAACGACACAAGTTCAAGGGCAGCTTTCGGTAACGGACTCTGATCTTGGAGAGGACCACTTTCAAGCCTCACAAGTGACTAGTAATTTCGGTACGCTAAGCATCACCAAAGACGGTGCGTGGACATACAGTTTAGACAACAATAACCCAGCAGTTCAAAGACTTGGCCAAGGTTCAACTGCGACAGACATCGTCACTGTTCACTCAGCTGATGGCACAGCGCATCAAATCACTATTACCGTTAATGGCACTAATGATACTGCTGTGATTGCAGGCACCAATACCGG
>NZ_JBFROH010000009.1:47423-47722 GCF_041471425.1 Vibrio sp. 10N.261.52.C2
GTAACTGAAGAGTCTCAACTTCAAACAACGGGCTCATTAACTATTAGCGACACCGATACCAATGAAGCGCACTTCTCGAATACAGACATTGTTGGTTCATTAGGCACCCTACATCTTAAAGATAACGGTGATTGGACCTATGATTTAGACAATCAAAATCCGACCGTGCAAGCATTAGCGCAAGGCAAAACGGCAACCGACACCATCACCGTTCACTCTGCCGATGGCACGCCACATCAAGTTACTATTACTGTAAATGGTACTAATGATACTGCTGTTATTGCAGGCACCAATACCGG
>NZ_JBFROH010000009.1:48432-77088 GCF_041471425.1 Vibrio sp. 10N.261.52.C2
GTAACTGAAGAGTCTCAACTGCAAACCTCGGGAACACTCACCATCACCGATACAGACAAAGGTGAAGCCCACTTCTCGAATACCGATATCGCAGGCCAATTAGGTACCCTACATCTTAAAGATAACGGTGATTGGACTTACGATTTAGATAACAAAAACCCAACGGTACAAGCATTAGGTCAAGGTAAAACCACCACCGATAGCATTACCGTGCATTCCGCGGATGGCACAACACATCAAATAATGGTGACCATAAATGGTAGCAACAATGTGGCCACTATTGCTGGCGTTGATACTGGTTCAATAACCGAAAACAGCGCGGGTGTCGACATGTCACCCGACTATGCTCACTCAGGCATCGCCACACTTGGCAATACAACACTCTATGCTGATGGCAAGCTGACCATCACAGACCCCGATGTAGGCGAGTCAGGATTTGAACGCCAAGGCAGCAATGGTTACGACTATCACGGCACCTATGGCGATCTAATCTTACTCACCGATGGCACCTGGCATTACCATGCCGATGCTGGGCATCTATCAGGTATAGGTGCTAGACCCACAACGCGTGGCACTGCAATTGACCAACTTGGTGAAGGGCAAAGCTTAACCGATACGATTACAGTCCATTCAAAAGATGGTACAACACACGATATTGTCATCACCATTCACGGCAGTAACGACAGACCTTACTGTTCATCTGAAGTGGTGCTTGCAAATGGCAGTGAAGATACACGCCAAACCTTAACCACCGCGCAACTGTTAGCGAATACCGTCGATGTGGATGCCAATGACGCCGGTAAACTAACCATTGAAAACCTGCATGCTGACCATGGATCCATTCTAAACAATGCCGATGGCACGTTTACCTTTACCCCAGAAAAAGACTATAACGGCGATGTACACTTTAGCTATGACGTTAAGGATGCACACGGTGGTGTGACCCACACCGGCGCAACCACCAACTTAGCTGCGGTTAACGACAACCCTGATGTGACGCCTTTAACCGACAGTGTCAGTGAGGGGGCCGATAATCATCACACCCTCAATCTGCTAGTAGGTGCCACAGATAAAGACGGCGACGCTTTAACTATCAGTCACCTTGAATATGCCATCGATGGCCAACCTCAGTCGGGCCAACTTCCAACGGGCATTACCTTAGATGCTGATGGGCATACGTTAATTGTTGATGCCACTGATCCCGCATTTAATCATTTGGCCAATGGTCAGTCGCAACAAATCGCTATCACTTATCAAGTAGAAGATGGCCATGGTGGAAGTACGCAACAAACCGCCACGCTTACGATTGCCGGGACAGATGATAAAGCCACACTGGTTTCTAATGTCATTCAGCTCACTGAAACACAAGCGCTGGATAGTGAATTTAAATTCTATAGAGGCCAGCTTCAGCTAATTGACCCTGATAGTGGTGATAACACTCAGTTTGTTTTTAGCGGGAAGTATTTAGGCCAAGGGGTTGAGCCTGGTCACCTTGATGTTTGGCCTAATGGCACTTATCAATTCAGATTAGAAGCTGTTACCAATCGTCATGCGGACGATCTCATTGGTAGCCTACATGCTGGCGAGTCGATGGAGCTCCCCTACGAAATCGAAACCAATGATGGTCAAAAGCTCACCATTATGGTGAAGGTGACCGGTGAAGATAACCAAGCAAAAATTGAAGTAACGCCCTACTCCAGCCTCAATAATCATGTTTACGAAGATCACACTTCCTTTGGCAATACCACTAATCAGCTCAGCAGTGGTGGCACGTTACACGTGATTGACCCCGATCACGACCAAGCCGGTTTTATTGCACAAACCATCACCACCGCCGAAGGTGGTCGGTTCAATATCAACGCAAAGGGCCATTGGTCATACGATATTGACAATGATAAAGTCCAACATTTAGGCGCAGGGGAAAGCTTCCAGCAAACCTTTACCGTTGAATCTATCGATGGCAGTGCTAAAAAAGATATCACAGTGACCGTTCATGGCACCAATGATGCGCCAATTGCCTCGGCTGAAGTGCGTTTAGCGAATGGCTTAGAAGATAGCAAAATTGTCCTCACCCCAGCACTGCTACTTGCTAACACAACTGATATCGATGATAACGATATTGGCAAATTATCCATTGAGAACCTACACGCCGACCATGGTTCGATATTAATTAATGGCGATGGCACCTTTACCTTTACGCCAGAAAAAGACTATAACGGCGATGTCCATTTTAGCTATGACGTCAAAGATGCCCACGGTGGTGTGACCCACACCGGTGCATCAACAACACTCTCGGCAGTTGGCGATGCTGCGATCTTCGCCGGAGATAAAAGCGGTCAAATAACAGAAGATCGCCACGTACAAGGTGATGCCCAACATACGATATTTGTCACTGGCGTGTTGAATGTTATCGATCCTGATGCCGGTGAAGATCATTTTTACGACACTCGTAATGCCCATGCGATCAGTGATCCCTATGGCGGTCATCTGACCATTGGAAAAGCCGGTGATTGGGCTTATTCGGTTCCCAATGCCAATATTCAGCACTTAGCGGCAGGGCAAGTCGAGCAGGTTCAATATGAAGTAACGACCGCTGGTGGTGATAAACAAATTATTACCATCAATGTGCATGGCACTAATGATAAACCAACAGTTTCTGAAGTTATCGCAGGTGCACATAACATTGATGAAGATGCTGCAAATGCGACCTCTGGGCAAATTATTATCAGCGATGTTGATCATAGCGATCAACATTCTGTCAGTATTGATAGCCAACATCAGCCACAGTATGGTTCTGTTACCTATAATAGCAATACACAAACTTGGGTCTACACACTTAATAACAGCAATAGCCATGTTAATGCTTTAAATAATGGTGAACAATTGACCGATAAGTTTTCTCTATTAGTCGATGATGGACACGGGGGCATTACAACTCAAGAAGTTGAAATGCGCATTGATGGACACAGCGATGTTCCACCAATGCCAACCCTAGTTGCCCCTGCAAAAATTACCGGCAGTGCAGGCAATCAGGACCTGCATGCCTCAATCGGAATTCCTCCAATTATTCACCAAGGAACGCCTACGCCAATGACAGGCTGGGGAATATCAGATCACCACGGACACTCTCTCACTGCATTACACGGTCAATTTGGTACTTTGCATGTCAATCCTGCAACCGGAGAGTTGAGTTACGATTACCAACAAACTTCATCAGGCGTCGTTAAGACACATACAGGAGGCTCTTACGGTAGTGGTACAGACGAAACCGACTCGTTTGTTTTAACCCTAGGAGGCGATCAAAACTCACAAGTCGCGGTGCACCTACATTTGCACTCGCAATCCGTCCATGGAAACAGCGGACATCACATTGACCAAACCACACTAACTGGCATGGATTTATCGCCAATCGCTCCATCACCTCCTCCAGCACCCGGCATGAGCCAAGCGGATGAACCGGATGCCTCTTTCAGCACCCCTGATGAAGTTACTCTTAATTTTGATGAGGTGACGGCAAACCTAGAACATACAGCGATAGGCGAACACGAACAGCGTTCTGGTGCCCATGCTTACCTAGACGCTCTGGGTATTAATGCTGACTCGCCGTCTATAGATTCACCGTCACACAATGTACCAGTAGCGCATGATATCGATATCATTTTCAGTGATGCCGAGAGTGCTTATGGGGCTGAGCAAACTGACGATGGTATGAGTGATGGGCTGTCTCACCATACCGATAACCCATCTATTGATGATTCTTTACACCATCATAATGACGTTGACGGACTGCCTGACATAGACCCAAATAACTAGAACATCACCCCTTCGGTTAGATAAAAAAAGGAGCACGGCATGTGCTCCTTTTTTATGCAAGCCAGAGTGGAGGACTTTACCTCTCTCCAAACGCCACGCTAACATTGGTATAAATCGGTTTCCATAAGTATTGGAACACCGACTTCTCGCCAGTTGTGATGTCTACTTCACCCGTCATACCCGGCAGTATGGAAAAGCTTTCAGGGTTATCACGGAAGTAAGGCGTATCAACCGACACTACAACTTCATAATAGATCTCGCCACGTTCGCTTTGACTTGTGGTCGGTGAAATACTCTCTACCGCCCCTTTTAAAGCCCCAAAGCGGCTGTAATCAAACGCATCAATCTTGACTCGAGTGGGCTGCCCAACACTCACAAAACCAATATCTCTTGGGGACAAACGTGCTTTGAAGTCAGCGTTCCCTCCGACAGGCACAATTTCAACTACCGTGCCACCCGGCTGAATAACACCACCATCCTGCGTGCTTGGTATGCTTTGCACCAAGCCTTGTAGCGGTGACACTAACATAGTGTTCGTCAATTTAGCTTGGCTTGAACGAACTCTAGCATTCAATGCTGATAAGTCAGATACGGCTTTAGAACGATCATCGCTCACTTTAGCTTTCGCTTCCGCCAGAAGCTGTATGATTTTTTGGTCATTACTGTCAGCTTGTCTAATCAATACCGACTTCTTACCACGAGCTTCTTCGATTTTCTGTTCGATACTGGCCAATTTTTGTCGCATTTCAAGCACACGTAAACGTGAAATGTTACCAGCTTTATAACCCTTCTCCAGTATGTTCAACTCTTGCTTAGTCGCATTTAACTCTTTCTCATAACTCGGCAAGGCCTTTTCTACGCTACGAAGCTGCTCTGCAATTTGCTCGCTCTCTTTCTCAAGCACCACACGCTTTTGGAAGTAGAGGGCTTTTTGCGCGTTCAGCTGCGCTTTTTGCTGGCTGACGATCTCTGGGTAATCGACCTCAAACTCAGCAAGGTTAGGCTCACGTTGCTCAAGCAGCGCATTCATACGTTCCACACTGGCTAGAAGCGTCACTTGTTGGGACTTTAGCTCTTCAAGGGCGGTACGCTGGAAAGTGGCATCAAACTCAACAAGCGGCTGGCCTTTCTCTACCAACTGGCCTTCTTTAACAAGAATTTGCTTTAACTTACCGCCAATCGCACTTTGTAATACTTGCTTCTCGCCTTCCGGAATCACAGCACCTTTGGCTTTGGCGATTTCATCAACTTGAGTGACTACAGACCAAGTGGCAAAAGCAATAACACATAAGGCAACCGACCATGTGGCCAGCGCCAATGTACGAGCCGTATTTTGTGATTCAACAAGCTCACCGTAGCGCTTGCCCTTCTCGATAGATTGTTTAGTCATTAGCGACTCCTTGCTTAGACTCTGATTGTTCTTGTTGGGCTGCATTTTGTTGAGCAGACGCCTCTTGAGTTGACGGCTGTAGCTCTTGAGATAACGGTTGCTCAGATAACTGCGGTTCTTGAGAAGCTTGAGGCTCTGAAGGCTGTTCCTGCTTCGAAGACTGCTCCGGCTCTAATGGACCGGCATAAACCACTGCACCTTCATTTAATACCACCACTTTATCGGCAAGCTTGATTAAATCCGGATCGTGGGACGTGTAAATCACCGTTGCTTTTCCTTTTTTCGACTGCACAAACTCACCAAATATACGTTTAGCATTTGGGTGAGCATCAGGCACAGGATTATCCATTAAGAACATTGGGTAGTCATAAACCAGCGCTTTTGCATCAATTAGGATCTGCGCGACGCTGCCAGACAACATGTCAAAAAGGCTGTCCGGCTGAATACTGCTGATGGAAGTATCGAGCCCACCTGATAATGTCTCGAACCAACGCTTTCCGCCGACCATTTCAATTGCAGAGATCATTTTCTGATCTTCGACTTTGTGACCGTCGTTTAGCCACTCTCGAATACTCAGCGTAAGCAAATCAGGATATGCGGCTCGAATGAAACACCAGTGGCGATAAAGCTGCGGGTCGTATTGAACGAGGTTAACGCCTTCAAGCTCGACCATGCCATTTTTGATAGGCTGCAAGCCAGACAGCACTTCAATTAATGTTGATTTACCGCTCCCAGAAGGGCCGGTAATCGCGACAACTTCACCGGCTTCAATATCAAAACTCACACCATTCAAAGCGGGGCGACTCTGTTTGGGATAGCGCAGCGTCACTTGGTCTAATTTCAAGTTAGGCGCTACCACGGGTAACGGGTGATGCTGGTAACTGAATTCACGCTCAGACGGCTGAGACAAAATACGGTTCACTTGCAGCTTGGATTGATTAAAGCTATTAAAACGCATCGCGCCGTTTGCCAACACCTGAGCAGGACCCGTCACCTTAGATATCAACATCATTGAAGCAATCAAACCACCGGGCGTCATCACTTGTTCAAAAATAAGTCCTATGCCTAACCCCATCACGGCGAGTGTCGAGCCCACACCAATGAAATAGTAAATCGAGGTGTACCGACTCTGGAGAACCGATTGATTAAAGGTCACTGTTGAAGCAAGAAGATTGGCTTTTTTGAAACGTTGAATCCAGTGCTCTGAGAATCCAGCACTGCGAATAAAGGCAAGCTTGGATGACAGCTCATTAGTCATGTTTTGACGATTCGTACCTGCGACTGTCGATTGCATCGAGCGCTTGCTGCTAGAGCGTATCGAGCGTTTTGCTAGCAAGTAATAAAGGATTAAAGAGACGACTGGAACCAGTACCAACCATCCGCCTAAAACTCCTATCGCTAGTACAAAAATTAGAATGAATGGTAGGTCAAATAACGCATTTCCTAATGGCCCCGATAGCACACCTGAAATACGCTCTGACAACATCACTTGGTTTTGCTGACTAGAAGAAGCTGTTTGCTGATTTTGAGCATAGCTATTACGAAGCAGACGCTGCACGAGGGATTGAGAAATCTCACGACTTACTCGGTTGGAAACTGAAGCAAACACTCGGCTACGTAATGTTCTCAACCAACCCATCATCACAAACAACAACGCCGCACCAATGGCGATACCTTGCAACTCATGCCCTGCATCACCACCAATCACATGGTCATAAATCGACATCGTGATGAAGGGAACAGCAAGCGCAAATAAGTTAGTGATAAAGCTGACCAATAACAATTTAGGAATGATGGGGCGAAACGCATGTAACCTTTCACCAACCCAATCAGGAGAGGCCTTCTCTAATGGTGGCCCTTCGATAACAATACAAAACTGAGGGACATCGGTGATGTCGTTATTGGCATTAAAGGCAACAAATTGCTTGGATTCCAAATGACCAGAGACCAGCTCATGTTCACCAAGTACCAGTAAGACCAATTTATGTTCACCAACTTCATCTAGGTTGGCAACCAAGCGATAAGGCAGTGCAAGCCTGTCGAACAAGGCAAACATATCGTCGATTGATTCAATGCCATTTTCATCGACCCATTGATGTGCGAACAACTGGATATTAGCATTAACTTCCAACTGCTTAAGAACGGAAAGGCTCTCGGTTTCTAAATGATTCATCACCTCTTGTCGACCGCTGGTATCTGCACGGTTGTTCGTACCTGAAGGGTTACCAATATCTAAACGATTCATACGACGGCCTCCTGATTGCTCTCGCTGTCGACCGTAATAGCTCGACTTTCCACTGTAATGATTCGATTAGCAAATTCGCGAAGCTTCGAATGGTAGCTCACCATCAGTATCGTGCGTCCTGCCGTTACTTCTTCTTCCAACACCTTAGCTAGATTCCCAAGGGCGTCTAAATCAAGTGAAGAATCCGGCCTTTCCAACATGATTATGGGTTTATCACTTGCCAATTGAGCCGCGATATTGAGCATTTTCACGTTACCCATACTCAACAAAGAAGCACTCGTATGGCCAATTTGTGTCTCTAGTCCATCGGGTAATCGAGTAATCTCTTTGGTTAAACCCAAACGCTTTGCATAGTCACTGGCGCTTTGCGTTTTCTCAGGGTCAAACCCGCACAAGTTGTCGAGAATAGTACCCGACACCAACTGCCCTTTAACGCCACAGTAGGCAGCAATATTGGTTACGGATGCGATTGAAACTGCAGCTCCGTTAATGAAGCACTCACCCGCTTTTAGATCATCAATACCTGCAATCGACGACAATAAATGACTGTTGGTGTGGCGATCTTCACTCTCTAACAAAACCAACTCACCTTTATTCAGTGTGACATCTGCATGAGAGAGTTCACCATATCTTTCAACGGTCGCTTGCTTGATTTCCAACGTCTCAAAGTCAGATAAGTGGTTCTCAACTTGCTCAGAATCTGAAGATTCCGATAATGATAAGTCACTCAATTTTTCTATTGCCTGATTGGCACTGTGTATTGAATTAAGCTTGATTCTAACCCCAACCAGAGCACTCAAAGGCGCAACCGCTCTGCCAGATAAGATAGAACATGCCGCCAAGCCACCAGTAGTTAACTGACCATCCAACACCCACAAGCTCCCCGTAATTACGAGTAAAACTGACGTGGCTAATGCGGCAAGCTGAATACATTCTTGGGCAAAGGCGTTCTGTTCTTCTTCTCTCGCTTTAGACTGAGAGCGAACGTTATTGAGGGATTTAAACTGATTGAAGATTCGAGACTCAACAGCCTGACGTTTGATTCCTTGAATGGTTTGGCTCAGTAAAATCAAGAACGCTTTTCGCTCCTGCTCATCTTGGGAAGCTTCTTCACTTAAGCTTTTAACGCGAATAGAAGATAACCAAACGATTCCGAGAGTAATCAGCCAAACTGCCAAAGGTATCGCCACCAGCTCACCGCCGATGTAAGCCACCAAGCCCAAGAAGATCAAGGCAAAAGGCAAATCAATAAAGCCTGCAATCACACCACCGGAATACCAATCTTTGACTTTGGATACAGAACCAAGCCCCTCTTCCACGCCGCCAACACCAATGTGGCGGAGATGGCCTGATGAAGCCGTTGTTACTCTTTCAACCAAAGTTTGATAGGTCGCTTTCTCGGTATTGCTGGCCGCGGCTGACAAAAGCCAAGTACGCACAAACCGGATCAATGCTTCCATGGCAACAGCCAACGCTGCACCCGCCAACAACAAAGTGGCAGTACCGTAACTTTGGTTAGGTAAAATACGATCGTAAATTTGCAAAACCGTTAACGGAACGGCGAGAGAGAGAAGATTTATGAGTAAAGAAGGCAGTAAGACTTTCCCCACCACCCCTTTGTTTTTCATTGAACTTGCGGGCATACACAATCCTTATCCATGCTTATGAAATAAGATTGGTACACCATGTTGAGTATTGCAAGGTAACGGACTGATTTAACGTGTTTTTCAATATAAATATGACACAGATCTTTCTACACAAATCTGTGGCTATACCCGTACCTTAAAAACGCTCCTTACAAACGCTCGTTACAAGTGCTCCTTACAAACAATTGTCGTAATCCGTTATCGCCTGCTTTAACTTTGAAAAGTCTGAGTTACATAAATACGGTTTCAGCGCTTCAAATTTATCTGAGGGCCACTCGTATATTTTGAATGACATGAGTTCGTCAATAACGGACTCATCAAAGCGGTGTTTAACGACTTTAGCTGGAGAACCACCGACAATGCTGTATGGAGCGACGTCTTTAGTCACCACACTATTCGCTGCAACCACAGCGCCTTCGCCAATCGTCACACCGGGCATCACCATCGCTCTCATGCCTAACCACACCCCATCTTCAATGTGAGTGTCACCTTTGCCAATGTAGGCATCGTCGATTACATCCATAAATGGATACAGCGAAAACCAATCAACTCTGTGGGTATGGTTGCCACCCATTAAAATCACAACCTCTGCGCCAATGCAGACATAATCGCCGATATGGAGTTCGTCGATTTCCCATCGAGGCTCCCACTGGCGGCTGACTTCGTCGCCATGTAAATAACGGACGACAGATTGCTCGAACCCATTATCCCAGCAATCGCTGTAATAACTGTGTTGACCTTTTACGTGAATATTGGGGTTGGTTACGACTTCATGCAGCAACTCGAATTTGGACCAATGCTTCTTTTGCATTTTTACCTCTGAATGATCTATTAAGTTTTATTCGTTAACTATCAAAATGTTCGACGATGCAAATCCAAGGTGCACAAACTAACGCCCTATAAACACAGGGTTCACTGGGATGAATAGTGAGTATCACGCTTAAATCATAGCAATATCGCTAAAACTAAAGAGACGTCAGTGGATTCGAGGTTGCTTAAGAAGAGGAAGTAGTTTCAAAGTTTGCTCAGTTTTTATCGATAACTTGGTTGGATAATTTACAGGCGTAGTGTAACTGTTTAGTCGCGCCAATTTGACAGGAAGATGTGATTAATAAGGTTTCAAATTTCGTTTCGTGGAATACGGAATGAACAAGAGCCTGCGCGATTACACAGGCTCAAACTTAGACTCAGCTATAAACTTCGGAGCTCGCTTGGAGCTGGGCTCAGCGACTACATGCGTGCAAGCTGTACTTTTCTGTCTTTATTCACCACGCAGAAGTTACCGCGCTTAGTACGACACTTAGAGCATCGTTCGCATTCAACAGGGCTTCTATCCCCTTCCTTCCAACGCTTCACTAAATGGGGTTCAGAAAGCAGCGGTCTTGAAAGCGCGAAGTACTCAATGCCCGTGTTGTTTGCAATCGCTTCGATAGCATCAAAATCCGTTAGACCACCAACCGTGATCACTGGGATATTAACGTCTTGGCTAATCGCGTGACCATACTCATGGAAGTAGCCTTCAGCTTGAATGGTAAAACCATCGTGCGACTCGCCAATCATAGTGTCTGCTTTGCCATGAATATTGCCTGACACGACAATGCCATCCACACCCACTTGTTCAAGCTTTTTACAGACAATACGTGTTTCCTCAAAGGTGACGCCACCTTCAAAAAACTCGGATGCCGTGAGCTTAACCAAGATAGGGAAATCATCACCCACCAGCTTACGTGTCGCGGTATAGATCTCTAACAAAAATCTCATGCGGTTTTCTAAGCTACCGCCGTATTCATCTTCACGTTGGTTGTAATAAGGGCTTAGAAATTGGTTAATCAGGTAAGTGTGAGCGGCATGAACTTCAACGCCATCAAAGCCTGACTTTTGTGCTCTCAAAGACGCTTGAGCAAACGCATCAACAATGTAGTCGATCTCGTCTGTGGTCATCGCTTTACCTAGTGTTTGAGTGCCTTTTTCTGGAACCTCACTTGGTGCGTAGATCACTCGTTCGCCAAGATCATGCGTGGTTTTGGTGCCACCATAAGCTAATTGCATCACGATTTTAGAGTCGTTGTCGTGCACCAGTTGAGTCAGCTTTTGATACTCTTCAATGAATGAGTCGTTATACATACCCATCATGCCTGCATTCGGCTTTTCTTCTTCAACAATGTTCGCGTAGCCCGTCACGATCAGGCCGACTTCACCTTGAGCCAACTCTTCATAGATAGCGTACAGTTTATCTGTCATATGCCCATCTTCGGTGGCCATATTTTCCCACGTTGCACTTCTCATGAAGCGATTCTTTAGTGTCATCTTGCCAATGTGGGTTTCTGTAAACAAAGTGCTCAAGTGTCTTCCTCTCAAAATCGTGTTACGCAAGTTACCCATTAAGCATGGGCACTGATTCAGGCGGATACTACAGAGAATAAGGCAGCGAAAACTTAATCTAGATTAAGAGAGCGGCACTCTCATGTGAGAAAGATATAGAAAGCATCAAAAAGAGATAAAAAAGATTGGAGAAATGGTAACAAAAGAAAGTCGCTAAGTTTTAATAAGCGACTTTGTTCAATTTAATCTGGACTAAGTCAATGGTTCTTACGAGAGGTGTCCACCTGCGAATTTCTGCCTGCTAACAGTTATTTGAACTCATAGGTGTAAGACGCGCCAACACTGTTATTTTCACCGAAATCGTCCTCAGCAAAAATAGTGAAGAAGTTGAATGATTGAGCGTCACTCAACTTGTAGCTAGCACCGACGCCTGCCCAATACCCTGAATAATCATCAGACCCCATTGAACCGCCACCGAAGCCCATAATCGACCACTCATCCGTAATCGTTTTTAAACCAAAGGCACCAATGTAGCCACCATGTGTTGAACTCGGCATCAATACATAATCAGAGCCAACGTTATCATCATCGAAAACCGCCACTTCGCCATCATTATAACTGTAGCCAGCCATAGGGAAGATTTGCCAACCGAACGGCTCAATGTCGAAATAACTCAGTGGTATAAACGTACCAATACTGTAGTTGTTCTTATAAGCATCGTTGTCGTATTCAGAGCGGCTAAAGTTGAAATTGACGATCCCCATAGGCAACAACCATGAACCGCCTACTCGCCACTCTTCACCGTCAGCATTAACACGAGCGTTGATCATTCGCGCTTCATCAAGCCCAATAGACCCAGAGAACTGCAGATCTTCGTTATAAGCAACGCCAGCTTTGGTTACGATTTTAGTCGGATCATCAGGGTGCTTCTCTTCAGCAAAAGCACCCGTTGAAAATAAAGACACTAAAGTAATGATTAGTAGATTACGTAATGTCATTAGAAGGTCGCGCTAACACCAACAAAGTGGATACGGCCATCGAATGAACCGTCAACCATGAATCGGTCCATATCTACTGAACCCAAGTCAGCATATTCGTAGAACACGTCAATTAAGATATCATCCCAATAGGTAGATGCACCCACTGAGTAGCGATACTGCTCACCAACGGGAAGATCAACATACTGCATTGTCGGGTCGTCTTGTGGAGAAGTTTCGTAAGAGAAACCGGCTTTCAAACGCCAGTCTGAGTTAAGTTGGTAATCTGCACCAACTGCAAACTTCCATACATCGTCCCAATCGCGCAATAGTGTTTGATTAATTGGAAGGTTACCATTTTGGTTTGTACCCAAATCTAAAACAGTGCTATCCCATTGACTCCAACGATGAAATTGCACACTAGCTAATAGATCAAGCTGAGTATTAAATGCATAACTCAAACTGGCATCAACAATTTCAGGTACATCTATACCAGTATTTAATGAACGCTGGCCGCCAGTAAATACATTCACATCATTGTTAAATTCATGTTCGAGTTTAGAACGATAACTAGCACCCAATTTAAGCTTGTCTGTCGGTGTGTACATTACGCCAAGGTTATAGCCATAAGCCCAATCAGTGTCTTGCTTAGCTGTAAAAAGAGAGGATGATTGCTGTAATGCAGCCCAACTTAATTGTACACCCGCCCCAACCGACCACTGGTCATTCAGTTGGTAACTCAGTGATGGATTCACTTGCATCGCAGTAAGCGTAATATCTTGAAGTAAAAGATGACCTGCCCATTCGTTACCGTAATCAACGCTAGAGCCACCAACGGCACCAAGTGCAATACCAAGGTGTAATTTGTCAGTGACTTGATGCGCGTGGAAGACACCAAATGAAGGCATCACTGTATGTGCTTTACCGTCTTGCTTATCGCCGTTGTCTTGATACTGCATCTCAAGATCGAACGCCATGGTATTGATGGTCGTTTTGCTTTCGCCCATGTGAGACATAGTGGCAGGGTTTGTCCACATCGCCGCTGCAGATCGAGTGTAAACACCGTCGCCAGCACCAGTAGTACCAGCGTTGGCAACGACAGCTTCTTGCAAAAACAGGCCACTTGCGAATGCATTTAAGCTCGTAAAAATTGCAGTGGCAGCTAGAGAGTAAG
Source organism: Vibrio sp. 10N.261.52.C2 (assembly GCF_041471425.1). NCBI lineage: Bacteria > Pseudomonadati > Pseudomonadota > Gammaproteobacteria > Vibrionales > Vibrionaceae > Vibrio > Vibrio sp. 10N.261.52.C2. The sequence goes on from NZ_JBFROH010000009.1 coordinate 62,000, forward strand.
TAAAAGTTTTGTTCATCAGAGCGCTCATTTAGCCTTAGACATTAAATTGCTCTAAGGTTACCGCAAAGCCCCATAAACAAAGGGAATATCGATTATTCCTGTACAAACATTATTTGAACTTTCTTGCTAAGTAAGAGCGTGGCTTGTCAGGATGAATTTCACGCTGTGCTGCTATCGCTCGGTTCTTACCTAACCCTACTTTGATCTGATACCAAGTTTCGTAGAACACAGCCATTCCGGGGCTTGACCACCAAATCTTGTTGTAGAGTTTCTTATTAGCAGCGACGACATCTGGCGACCGATTCGCACACTCAAGTGCCAACGCATAGGCTTCAGCGTAAGGATCTTCGGCAATCTTGGTCACCAACCCATATTCTTTAGCGGTTTCACAGTCGATCACTTTGGCCGTCATCGCCATTTCAAGGGTGTGATCTTTACGCATCAGCTCTCTAAAAGCGATAGCGCCTCCCATGTCTGGAATCAGACCCCACTTTGCTTCCAATATAGAGAAGTTCGCATCCGGGCTAGCAATTCTAAAATCACCCCCACTGACCAATTGCAGGCCGCCTCCCCAACAACGACCATGAATCGCAAAAATGACAGGGCATGGAATATCTCGCCAACCCAATGAAAAGCGTTGTGCAGCGTTAGGCAATGTCGGTAGCCATTTAAACAAGAGCTTCATCGCCCCAGATTTACTGGTTAATAGGGACTTAACATCAAGCCCTGAACAAAAATCAGAACCCTCACCTTTTACTATTACGGCACGAATCTCGGTGTTCTTTTTCAGCTGAGTCACCATGTTATTCACGCCTTGAAACATTGCCATATCAATAGCATTGAGCTTATCGGGTCGATTCAACACAACCGTCGCAATTTGGTTTTCATCGATAGAACAAGTAATACGATCGAGGTTTGGCATGGTGGCTACCTTATCAGTGGTCAGACCTTTAGGTTATACATTTTATTAACATATGCCAAACTTGCACATTAAGAAGCGAGACCTGTGTTGCTTAACGTCTTTCCCTTTACACAAACGACATCAACAAAAAAGCAGTGATGGATCGCTCCATTCACTGCTTTTCATCCGTAGCTTTTATCGCCAATGGCTTTGATTGCCAGTAGCTTTGATTAGCAATGGCTTTCGGTCATGAGCAAAACCTATGTTCTTCGAGATTTCAGTAGCAAGAAGATAAAGTAGCTGCCAGCAATAATGGAAACTAACGTCCCTGCCGCAAGCTGCGCTCGGAACACTACCACTTGCCCTAAGCAGTCAGAAAATAGCATATATTCTGGTAACTTAAACCAAAGCGCTGAACATTAAAAAGGCCATTGAAATTCATCATTTCAATGGCCTTCTCGTTCCTACTAGCCAGGCAGCTAGCTAATTACCTAAGCAACTAACTGAGCTGAGACTCTCTCGCTTCTTGGCTACTGAAACCACGCAAAATGTTAAACAGGGTAATCAATGTGAACAGCATGATAACGAGCGATAAATGCCACGCTTCCCCTAACCCTAACTGAACCAGGCCCATACTCACCATTGAAGACACCACCATCTGCCCGCCACCAGACATCGCAGCCGCCGCGCCAGCGTTCTTCTTATAAGGCAACATCACTAACGCCTGAGCACAAGGTAACGCAATACCATTACCAAGGATCATCAAGAACTGGCCAAGCATGAGATACAAAGGTTCGAGTGGACAGAAGAACAGCCACAAGGCCGCAGCAACGTGCAATACAGGTGTGCATAACAGAGTTTTCTTGTTACCCAGCATAGGGCGAATACGGTTACATAAGCCTGTTCCGCCAAGCATGCCTAATGCTGGAATCACCGCCCACATCGCGTATTCATCTGACGTCATACCAATCTGGTTTTGCATGATAAATGGCATCACCGACACAGTGGTGATCATCAAGCTAAAGTTAAGCCAACCGATACTCGCAAAGCTCATAAAATAACGAGAAGTGAGTAACTCTTTATATTGAGAAACCATTCTCTTAGGCGAAGGGATCGCCGAAACCTGAGTGACGGTTTCCTTAAATTTGAACGCTAACACCACCCAAGCTAATGAGACATAGCCAAGTAGCGAGATAAACACCATGCTCCAGCCAAAATGGAAGTTAATGAATCCACCGATAACGGGCGCGATCAAAGGTGTTATAGACGCAACCATAGCAATGTAAGACATCGCCAAAGGCAAGTCTGCCCCACTGAATCTGTCTCGCGTAGAAGCACGAGCAAGTACCGCGCAACAACCGGTTCCTAAGCCTTGCAGGAATCGCCCCATCACCATGCTAGTAAACGAATGGCTGAAGAAGATGATCATCAATAACCCAAGCATGGCAATCAACAAACCGCTTAGCAGTACCTTCTTGCGTCCCAAAGCATCGGAAATAGGGCCATAAATAAACTGGGAAGGACCAAAGCCCAATAAATACACACTCACCAAAAGCTGAGCTTGCTCTAGCGAGACATCAAAGTCTTTGGCGATCCAAGGTAAAGAAGGAAACACCAAGCCCATACTGAGCTGGCCGATACTGATGACCAAACACGCAAGTAAGATCGATTTAAAATCAAATCCACGACTCATCGTTTAATACGTCCATTTGAATAAAAATCGTGCGTATCTAACTCACAACATAAAAACTGAGAAAATAGCGAAAATGCTGCTGGTGAGTTGTTCATAATGCTCCGACGGGATCAAATAGAGAAAGGCACAGTAAACATACGTGAGCTTGTATAATCATACAATAGGCGTTCAACTAAATATGTGAATAGTCACTTTTCAGCAACCTCGGCTTTCCGCCAATCGGTCACAAGCGCTAGACTAACACTAGATGCTCATAATCAAGGGATTTCAATGAACACTCATCACCGTATTTTTTCATGTGCTTTGGCGCTGCTTGCCTCTGGTCCTATAACGTCAGCCTTTGCATGGCAGGCAGAGAAGATCACCGACGGACTCGTGATCCCTTGGGGGCTGGCTTATGTCAACGATAAGTCCATGTTAGTCACAGAAAAATCAGGCGTCATTAAACATGTCGATTTAAAAACAGGCGATCAAAACACACTGTTCAGGCTGCCCAATGTATGGGCGAAAGGCCAAGGTGGATTATTGGATATCGCACTCTCCCCTTTTGAAAACGGAAAGCTCTACGTCACTTACAGTAAAGACGTCGATAGTGAAGGCGTAACGACACTGGCTTCTGCTAATTACAGCAATAATGAAGTCACCAATTGGACAGATGTGTTTGTATCTAAATCTAGAACGGACACCGGACGTCACTTTGGTAGCCGTATCACCTTTGATGATAGCCACCTGTATTTTTCAATCGGCGACCGTGGTGATCGAGACAACGGCCAAGACACCATGACTCACGCCGGATCAATATTACGACTGAATGCCGATGGAAGCACACCAAGCGATAACCCATTCACGGATAACAACAAAGTGCTCAATGAAATTTGGAGCTTTGGCCATCGTAATCCACAAGGTCTGTATTACGATTTCCCGACTCAAAAGCTTTGGTCGATTGAACACGGCCCTCGCGGTGGTGATGAAATTAACCTAATAAAAGCGGGTGCCAACTATGGGTGGCCTGTCACCTCACACGGAAAAGAGTATTGGGGCCCTATCAGCGTTGGCGAATCGGAAACCAAAGATGGTATTGAAGCGCCAAAAAAAGTCTATGTTCCTTCAATCGCTCCGGGGAGCTTGATTGTTTACCAAGGCGATAAGTACCCAGAGCTGAAAGGCAAACTGCTGGCTGGCGCACTAAAACTTACTCACATCAATATTGTGACAGTCAATGAACAAGGTGAGGCAATCGAGGAAGAACGCATTTTAGAGGACTTGGGCGAAAGGGTAAGAGACATCGAAACTTCACCAAACGGAGACATCTTCTTCAGCACTGATAATGGCAACCTGTACCGCTTGAAAAAGTAGCCGAGACCTCGTTCAAGTAAAGGCACTTACCTTACAACGACATTTATAAATATAAGCCGTTAAAAGTGGGCTCAACGCCCAGTTAGCGGCTTTAAATTTGCAAAAATGAATGCGCTAAAACAGTGCATTTACTCCAAATTCGTCATCAATTTCGACCACCTTTTTCACAAAAACTACAACAAATCACCATACAACTGTAACTCCATGATATTTAAGGAATGCAAAGTTTGACTACCCCCAAGTTTCTGCAACCTTTCCCTATGTATTCGATTGACTATCCCCTGATTTGATTTAGACTCGTTCCCGGCTAGAAAGAAAGTTCTTTGTATATAAACATTTCGTTGGATTACTAGTAACCCCGTTGTGTTGTACGCAATAGCAATAAACTTTTCCACGCTATCAGTGCCACAATTGGCTCAAAATAAAAATTTAATTTTAGGATATCATCATGTCTAACACAGTTACTGGTACAGTAAAATGGTTCAACGAAACTAAAGGCTTCGGCTTCATTCAACAAGAAAACGGCCCAGACGTATTCGCACACTTCTCTGCTATCACTGGCGACGGTTTCAAAACTCTTGCTGAAGGCCAAAAAGTTGAGTTCGTAGTATCTCAAGGTCAAAAAGGCCCACAAGCTGACAGCATCAAAGTACTTTAATTTAGTATTTTAAAGCTTTCTAAAAATAGCCAGCCTCTGCTGGCTATTTTTTTACCCGCTATTCAGAGATTTAAGGTAATATTCCCCTTCACTATTTCTACCTAAGACACCCTCTCAATGGCTCTTAAACCGACAATCTACAAGTTTCGTATCTCTTTAACCGATATGAATCGCGACTATTACGACTCTTTCAATCTAACGGTTGCACAACACCCTTCTGAAACAGAACAGCGAATGATGGCTCGAATCATGGCTTTCTGTATCAATGCGTCTCCTGAACTTGAGTTCACTAAAGGGTTGTCTAGCATTGAAGAACCCGATTTATGGCAGAAGTCGTTAGACGATCAAATCCTAGAATGGGTCGATGTGGGCGAACCCGATCCAGAGCGTGTTAAGAAGGCAACTCGCCTATCTAAATCAGTACGCGTATTCAGCTTCAACACTAAATCAAACGTTTGGTGGGAGCAGAACAAAGGTAAATTCGGCTACCTAAAAGCTCAGATCGTTCGTCTAGACAACGATGGTATTGAGCAGCTAGCGGCGATGACACAACGTACGATGGATCTTTCAGTCATGCTGACGGGTAACTCTGCTTTCATTAACAGCGATACTCAATCGGCAGAAGTAACGTGGGAAGAGCTACAGAGTAATGACTGAGCGTCCAACCCCGAATAATTCGCAAACAGCAGCTAGCCAGCTAGAAGAAGCCAAGCAACAAGCCGACGCGCAGCAAGAAATCAAAGCTAAACAACAAGCTAGAACCAAGCTTCACCAGTGTTTAAAAGAAGCAGGTTTAGGTTCAGTCAAAGCGCTCTCGACAGGCTACGAGAAAGAGCTGTCGTCATTTATTGATGAAAACCACGCTTTGTTTAAACACGCTTGCGAGAACAAGCCGGAGAACTCTGCACGTCAGACGTTGCTTGGCTTGCTAACCAAGGTACATATCGATGCAAGCTATCGCTTTGAAAGCAATAAAGAAGCGAATGAGGCGATGCAAAATGTATTCGATAATACAGTGGGAACTGAGCACAGCGACAAGTTACAAAACTCTAACGCTCAACAGTTAAAACTAGTCACGCATTTGTGGTTGTTCATTCAAGGACGACTAGGAATGGATTACAGCCTAGCCAATGATCACGCAGCTGTAGCCGCTACGCTACTGTCTCGTATATCGAGAAGCAGTGATGATGAGATTCGCGTAGAGTTCATGGCGAGTTTTTACGATGGTTTGAGCATCTATCAAGCCGAGAACAAGCCATCCGGTATTGTTCACCACTTAAAGCGTTTGTTTAACCTTTCTTAAGCACTCCACCAGCGACTGATTCTAGTTACGCTCTATATGCTTTCAACAAACGTTAAGATATAGAGCGTGCTTTTTCTGCTTGGCCGCAACAGATTCCCTATTACGTTCATTCCTCACTTTAGGGAATGGCGAAAGTGAATAAGTCGCTCATTCTTCACTTTAGGGAATAACAGCATTTTCAGCCATTACAGTTGACTTCATTGCAGGCGTAAAAAAGCCCCGCATAAAGCGAGGCTTAGAATATTTTCAACGAACTTCAATTTACAAAGGCTAAATCACGTGCATCCAATAACGAAACGTATTAACGCAGGCCGTGTAAGAATTCGTGGCGCGTTGCTGGGTTTGATCTGAAGATACCGCCCAGAGCTGTTGTTGTCGTTTCGCTAGTCGCGTCCATTACACCGCGTGATTTCACGCAGTAGTGAACCGCATCCATGGTGACAGCAACGTCATCAGTTTCGAGTAGCGTTTGCAGTGCAACAAGGATCTGCTGCGTCATACGTTCTTGAACTTGTGGGCGCTGAGCAAAGAATCGAACAATACGGTTAATCTTTGAAAGGCCGATGATTTTCCCACGAGGGATATAAGCGACCGCAGTCTTACCATCAATCGTCACTAAGTGGTGCTCACAAGTACTGGTCACGGTAATGTCTTTTACTCGTACCATCTCACGAACGCCCATCTTGTTTTCGATTACCGTAATTTTAGGGAAATTGGCGTAATCCAAACCAGAGAAAATTTCATCCACGTACATTTTAGCAATACGTTGCGGTGTTTCTTCCAGACTATCGTCCGTAAGATCAAGTTCAAGGAGAGTGAGAATCTCACGCATATGGTGTTCGATTCGTTCCTTTTTCTCTTCTCGGCTAACCTGGTTTGGACTCATTGGTGTCTCTAAACCACGGCTTGCTAGCGCATCTTTAACCAACTTCGCTGATTCGCTAAGACCTGACATTGAACTTCCTCTTTTATTACCCCTTCTGGATGGCAAACAAGGATACTCGGAATTTTGAATAAATACACCCATATTTTAAGGGAGGTCATTATTTACGGGGCTTAAACTGTGCTAGAGTGGCTAGAATTTCGTTGGCGAACCATCATGATTTGATAACTATTGAATCCCTATTGCCAACCGCCAAATCAAAATAATAACGATCAAAGGATTTCAATTATGGGCTGTTGCGACGCTCCGGGCTTGATGCCAATTGAAGAAGCACTAGATAAGCTGCTATCACCAATTCAACCTATTCAAACGACCTTATCACTGCCATTAGCAGAAGCATTGGGTTACGTACTTGCTGAAGATATTCTATCCCCTATTTTCGTCCCTCCTTTTGATAACTCAGCAATGGACGGCTATGCACTGCGCTTAGCAGACCTAGAGAACAGTAAAGTGCTGCCTTTAGCGGGCAAGTCCTTTGCAGGTCAACCTTTTGAAGGTGAATGGCCAGCAAACACCTGTATTCGCATTATGACTGGCGCAAAGATCCCGGAAGGTTGTGACGTCGTAATCATGCAAGAAAACACGGCTGAAACTGACGCTGGCATTGAGATTCAGCAAGACGACATCAAGCTGAACAATAACATTCGCCCTACCGGTGACGACATCAAGCAAGGCGATATCGTTCTTAGCCGTGGCGAACGTTTAACACCTCGTGACATTCCAATGATTGCTTCGCTCGGTGTGAGTCATGTAACTGTGGCACACAAACCTAAAGTCGCTTTCTTCTCTACTGGCGATGAGCTCAAGCCATTAGGTCAGCCTCTTGAAGATGGTCAGATCTACGACAGCAACCGCTACGGTATCAAACCACTGATTGAAGCGTTTGGTTGCGAAGCAATTGACCTAGGTATTATTCCTGATTGCCCAGCAACGCTTAAAGAAACCTTTGTAAAAGCGCAAGAACTGGCAGACGTAGTTGTCACTTCTGGTGGCGTAAGTGTCGGCGAAGCTGATTACACCAAAGACATTCTTGAAGAGCTTGGCGAAATCGGCTTTTGGAAACTAGCAATCAAACCAGGTAAACCATTCGCATTTGGTGAGCTAGACAACGCTTGGTTCTGTGGCCTACCGGGTAACCCAGTATCAGCAATGATGACTATGTATGTGTTAGTTCAGCCTATGCTGGCTAAATTAGCTGGTCACACAGCATGGACAGCACCAGAGTCGATTCCTGCTATCACTAAATCTGCATTCAAAAAAGGCCCAGGCCGTACTGATTACCAACGTGGCATCTACTCGATTGAAAACGGTAAGTTTGTAGTAGAAACAACAGGTAACCAAAGCTCTGGCGCTTTCCGCTCAATGAGCTTAGCAAACTGCTTTGTGGTACTAGAGCGCGAACGTGGCCGTGTTGAAGTCGGTGAAACGGTTCAGATTCAACTGTTTAACTCCACGCTTTACTAACGAGGCTTGCTGATGGAAATACTGTCTGACGCAGAGATGCTTCGCTATAACCGCCAGATCATTCTCAAGCAGTTTGATTTTGAGGGTCAAGAAGCGCTGAAACAGAGCTCGATTTTGGTGTTAGGTGCGGGTGGTTTAGGCTGTGCCTCTGCTCAATACCTTGCGACTGCGGGTATTGGTAAGCTAATGCTGATCGACGACGATGTTGTCGAGCTTTCAAACTTGCAACGACAAGTGCTTCACACCGATGCTGATATTGGTAAGAAGAAAGTCGTTTCAGCCGCTGAATCATTACAGGTGTTAAACCCACACCTTAGAGTTGAAACGGTCGACCACAGACTTGATGACGAGGCACTAGCAAAGCTCATTGAAGCGCATTCGTTAGTACTTGATGCCAGCGACAACGTTGAAACGCGCAATCAACTTAACCGTTTGTGTTACGCCTCAAAAACGCCACTTGTATCGGGCGCTGCGATTCGCATGGAAGGTCAGATTAGTGTCTTCACTTATCAAGATGCTGACGCACCCTGTTACCAGTGTTTAAGCGCTCTATTTGGCAACGCTGCTCTAAGCTGTGTTGAAGCCGGTGTGATGGCACCTGTTGTTGGCATGGTAGGCGCGGCTCAGGCTTTGGAAGCTATCAAGGTTATTGCCAAGTTTGGACAACCAAAGCAAGGCAAACTTTTGATTCTCGATGCCATGTCTCACAGCTGGCGTGAAATGAATTTAATAAAGATGCCTAATTGTTCGGTGTGTGGTAAGTAATAAAAAGAGCCAAAGCCCATTGAGTTGGCTTTGGCTCGTTACCCTAATACGTTGTTAATGATTAGAAGTATATTCAGAAGCGACGTAATCTAGCTCCTTTTGCTCTGTGAGCATCTCAACTACAATTTCAGGTAGTGATGGAACCCCATGAAGAAAACCTTGTTGGTTAAAGCCGCCTAGAGCTTCCAGAAATGCACAGGTGTCTTTATTTTCAACACCCTCATAGATAATACGTGCGTTTTTTACCGAAACGAGCTTCTTAACTTCATCGATTTTTTGCTTGTAATCAATGTTATGGCAAAGTCCCCATGTAATGGTTTTATCTATTTTTATCTCACTAATAGGCAGTTTGACAATACGTTCAATATTCGATGCTTCCATCCCAAAGTCATCTATAGAGATCTCAAAACCATTCAACCTTAGCCGTAAAATATTTGCCAACAATTCTTTTTCAATATTGCCTGAAAGCCCCTTTTCAGTCAGCTCTACAACGATAGTATGCTCAATACCTTGCTTATAGATCTCGAGTAGATTATCGACAACAGATTCATCAGTCAGTAAATTAGGATCGATATTAATTGAGAACCTCAACGATTTATCAAGTTCACTGAAGTGGAGATGATAATCCTGAATGAATTTATTTATCACGATATTGGTAAAAACCTTTTGCTTTCCTAGCTCTTCAATTACTGGCAAAAAATAGCTCGGTGGAAGTAAGGTCCCGTTTTCATCAGACCATCGTGACAACACTTCAAACCCCGAAATAACATTTATATCCGAAACAACTTGCGGCTGATAAACCAGATTGATGGGAAAATCGTCATCGATGATTGTTGCACGGTTACCAAAGCCAAGCTCGCTTTTGGTTATGGTTTCAACTTCAAGTGCTTTATCAACCAACTCACTTATTTGGTTAGCCCAAATAGGCTTTTCTAGTGAAGCGACAACATTTAACTCATAGAGCTTTCCAAGCATACTCACCGAGCTAACAATGGATTTATCCAAACCTGAAATAATGATTATTTTAGACTCAACATTTTGTTGCGACATCATACTCAAGAGTTCAAATCCATCGCCATTGGGCATCATGATGTCCATAATCACCAAATCAAATGATGCGTTTTGCATTTTGCTCATTGCATCGAACGCATTTTCTGCAAACTGTAGAGATGTTTTTTTATTAGATAAAGAGACCGCATTTTTAATGACCTCTCTCGATAGTTCAACATCGTCAACAATCAATACTGTGTTATTCATTCTCTTCACCTTTATAGTTTGCAATAATATCCATCCAAGTGCGTTGTGATTTCATTTTCTTTGAATCCAAGTTCATGACCTTCATTGATCTATCGTTACTTCTTACACTTCGATACTCGCAGCCCAATGAAAAAAACAGATCAAAAATCCTTTTGCTTTTCAGTAGTATATAAAGCTCTTTATCTGGATTTAAGCTTTGTAGATACTTGTACGCCTCTCTGCCCATTGTGTCTGTAAATGACGAATAATGAGTGCAGTTAAAAGTAACAACTAAATGTGCTCTATCTTCTTTAGATACTAAGACTTGCTCCAAAAAATCTGCTGCAAGATTATAGTTAGCACTTAATAAGTGTCCGATTAATTGCCCATTAACCGTGACGAGCGTTAACTCTCCAGAATATTGATTTATTATTTTTTCAATAATTACCTTTCTACTCATACCTAAATCTTCTAAATTACTGAGCATAACGTTATCCTCATATTCAAAGATGACATCAATTAACTTGGTAATCTTCCCAAGAAGGAATGAATTATTTGAGTTAATCACCGTAACTTCTGTTTGGACGTGCATGTTCATATCAATATAACCGTTATTATTAAATTTATTCGTTAACCCTGTGAGAACTGTTTGTGAGTCGTTTGCCTCCCAAACATCAAATATGTTGACTCCAATAAGGTCCAGTAACTCGTTTTGACGTTTTAAGTGGGGAGTTGTTACTCCTCTTTCCCAACGGCTTAGTGTCACAACGTCCAGGTTGTTAAAGTTAGAGTTACTTCTTTGAATCGCATCAACAAAATTAGTTTGAGACAAACCATTATTAACACGAAACGTACGTATAATATTTCCAAACATAGCTTTATTTTCTTATTCGTTATTGTGATTTAGCTTATTTTTAATTAAATACGAACAAAAGCTAAGGGCAAGCTGTGATTGAATAATTTGAAAATGCCCAGCTACTCTCAACACTTATTGGATGATAGTTATTTTCATAACAGTTTGGGCATTATCTTGATGACAATGCCCATAACTCTCAGAAAAACAGATGAAAATAATACATGAAGATCCGAAGATGGCTTACCCTCAGGTTATAGGTAGGAGTATTTAACTAAGTTAGCAAGTACCACCTGATAAAGCGCAATGAAGCTTTAGCTTTAGATCGCTCGGGTTGAGCGGTTTGGTTAGATAACACGAAAAGTATTGGTCCATTCGAGCCTCTTCTTGAATGGTAGCTCGTGCCGTAACGGCAATTATAGGTAACGATGGCTTACGCTTTTCCAACTCAGAAGCAAGCTCAATGCCATCCATAACCGGCATTGAAATATCCGTCAGTACAACATCAAAGTCATGTTCAGAAGCGAGTGCTAAAGCCTCCAAACCATCATTCGCGGTCATGCATTCACAACCTAGCTCGTTTAAGTGGAACTCTAGAATTTCTCGGTTGAACTCAACATCATCAACGATCAAGGCTTTTTTACTTGTGCAGTCTAAGCGCTCTCTAACGTTATATACCTGTTCAGCAACACCGTTAGAACACTCAAGAACATTCATAATTTCTTGAGCTGGGAGTGAGATAACAAAAGTACTACCGGTGCCGAGCACACTCTCAACACGCAACGAACCCTTCATTAACTCTACGATGGTTTTAGTTATCGCCAAGCCCAAGCCAAAACCAAACTGTTGGTCTTCTTGATTAACCTGTTCAAAGCCGTTAAACACCGCATCCAATTTATCTTGGGGAATACCGACTCCAGTATCGCTTACGGAGATATTGAATGCTCTATCGTCGGTTGAAACTTCTATTGTCACCCCTCCCTTGTTTGTAAACTTCAATGCGTTCGAAACTATATTATTGATTGCTTGCTTAATACGAAGCTCATCAATCATCAATGTTGTCGAAGCATCGACATTGCATATAATATCAAGCGACAATTGTTTAGACTCGCTAAGCGGAAAAAACGTATTTTCAATTTCGCGCATCAAACTCATTACTGACAGGCATTTAGGGTTTAATGAATAGCTTGCTGCTTTTACTCTTTCAAAATCCAATAGGTCATTCACAATGCCTAAAATAGTATTGCTCGCACTCGAAATACCGTTCAGCTGATGGCGATATTCGTCAAAGTTTTTGCTATGGCTTAGCATATGTGTATAACCAATAATCGCGTTCAGTGGCGTGCGAACCTCATGGGACACATTTGAAAGCAGCACCGATTTCTGTTTATTGGCCTCACTCGCCTCTTGCGCTGCTATCTCGTACTGCTTCGTTCGCTCTTCAACTTCATATTCAAGCCCTTCAATCAAATTTTGAATCTGGATCCCAGCCTCAGAATAAGCCTTTGAAAGCTGTTCAATTTCGTCTCCATTACTATAAACAGTATGTCTGGATTTATTAAAATCACGCTGCTTTAGATATTTAGCTTGTGCGATCAATTTAGAAATAGGTATCAGCATCTTATTCACCGCGATTGAGTTAATAGCTAAAAACAGACCAAGCAAAAGGATATAAGCAAAGAACAGGCGTTTGATCAACGAGTTATCACCAGATAAAACCAGCTCTTTGGTGGTCGCATAACTGGAACGAATCACATGCTCTGGCGTGACTAAAATCAACCTCCAACCGGTTTGACGGTTCTGAACAAAAGTGACATTGAAAACACCTTTTTCGCCACTTACCACAAAACTACCCAAGTAATGTGACATGATATGGCTTCCGACACTCTTTTGAATTTGTTCATCAAAAACACTTTCAGACATCAATTGGTCGACATTCTGTTGTAGATTCGACGCGATAAGCTTGCCGCTGTCGTCTACTAAGAAATAACGGTATTGGAATTCATCGATCATATTTTCAAAAGTCAGTGAACGAGAAAAATACTCTAAATCTAAATCAAATTTGAGTAACGCGTTATCCCAGTGCTCTGGACGGATATAAATGGCAAACTTAGTGACGTGCCCCACTTTAACTTCTTTCCCTATATAGAAATTCTTGTAGTGGATCATGCGACTAAAATCGACAGAAATAGAGCGGCTTACAATACCATTTTCGGTGATAGAGACTTCTTGGTTGCGTTCAGTGTCAATAAAAAGCACCTTTTTGATAAAAGGCTTACGCTCTGTGTTGATATAAGCCAGTTGTTTATTACGAAGTGCCTCGTTTTTCGATTCATTAACAAAATCATGAGCAAAATCAATCGCTACATGCTCCACTTCCTCAGTGATCAGCTCGACCTCTTTATCGAGGGTTACACTTTGAGCTTTCACAAAGGTAAGTAGAAGCTTTTTGTTATTTCCCGTAATGCTCTCCTTTATCTCTTCAAATTGGTTTTGTGAAGAAACCTGAACGATTTCGATAGCGGAGTACGTAAGCAACACCACAAATAGAACCAGTATTGTTGCGTTGGTGAAAATGATTTTATTTTTAAAAGACACGTTCCTATCCTCCAACTTAAGCGTCAAAAAGTTGAATCATGGCGTTAGACACATCCATCAAAATCTTTTTTCCGGCACTTTCATTGATTACCGCGTCGTAGTGCTCCAATTTAAGACAAATTCTTGCAACCTCTGTAGCCCCGCAAGATAACGCAATGCCTTTCACTTTATGGGCGAGCGCTCGATTGGACTCACCTCCTTGAAGAATATCATCATTAACCTTGTGCAAACTTCTAATAGCAATCTGACGAAATCGAACGCCAATATCCGATTGAAAGTTACAACCCGTCGCCATTAAAAATACATTTGTGTCGATGCTATACATACCAATTTCTCCCGCCTTCGTGACCCCCCTTAATTTTGACCGTCTGTTACAAAACTGATATGGCAGATCGAGAATTTAAATAACCGGCATGCCTAATGGCATTGTCTGTTTTTTAACTTGGCTTATGCCATATTCACTGCTGGCTACATTTGGACAATAGATCACACTTTTTATGATTATCGAGTGAAAATAATGGCTCAACTTTTCAGACATACTTTTAGACGCTTGGAACAATTAGGTCGAGTGTCTATAAAACAAATATTTGGCGTAACGGCCTTCTATGTAGATCACGTTTTGCTCGTTCTACATAAAAGTGGGGAGCTGTACCTCAGAGGAACACCGGCACAAGAAGGCTACTTTATTAACAAGGGCTACCCCAAGGTGAATGCGAGCGTACTTGGAGTAAGTCAGAATGCGGATTATTACAAGTTGCCAGCAAACCCTTGGAGCAAGTATTCTTTGACTCTATGTGAAGCAGAAATCGCACTAGAGCAAATAAAGAGATCACGAAGCAGTTATATTTCTGCTCCCGAAAGGCTCAAAGACTTACCCAACATGCGATTCTCAACTGAGCAACTTCTTGAGAAAGCGGGTATAAACTCCATTGAGAAACTCAAAAACCTGGGCACGATTGGTGCTGTAGAGGCTATCCAACAGCATACCCACCATAAACCAACCATCGAGTTAGTTTGGTCGTTAGAGGGTGCAATCCAGGGTATACACCGTTCACAACTGCCGACGAACCTAAAAAATGCATTGCGCACCCAAGCTCAAAGTTATTGTTAGCCTATATTGTTTTAACGAAGCTTCATAGACAGGATCTTAAGAGCTAACTTGTTTATTTAGATAGAAAAAAGGCTTCATTTATGATCAGATAATCGTCGCCAAACAAACTACCTACATCAATAGTGAAGCCGATGACGATTATCTCCTTACAGAAGCAATTTAAGCAATTCTTTAATGCTGACACCCTCCAAAAAATGGCGAAAAGTAC